>JBILWD010000007.1:0-27201 GCA_044370095.1 Opitutaceae bacterium
CTTGGTGCTGCAGCGGAACGCGCCCGCGGCCGCGCCGGAGACCCCGCCGGTCCCGGTGGAGGCGGTGCTGCGCGGCATCGTGCTTGGACTAGAGGTGGTGCCGTCCTTCGCGGCGCCCGTGACCCCTGCGCGCCGCCTGCTCGCGGCGGAATTGCGGCTGCCGCCCTCGTGGCGGGCCGCCCCGCCCCTCGGACCGCCGCGCGTCGGCTGAGGAGTGTGCGTCCCCCGGCGGGGAGGTCCGCGGGTCCGGAGCCAGCCACGGCCCGGAGCCGGCCCGCGCCCTGCCGGATTCCCCCTTTCCCCTCCGACCGGGCGGCGGCATTCCCCGCGCCCGGGGCCGTGGCATCCCTCCCGTATGCCTTCCTGCCTGCGCCGACCCTTCCGGGCGGCCTCCCTCTGCCTGTTCCTCTCCGGCGGCGCCCTCGCGCCGCGCGCCCAGACGCCCTTCGGGGCCACTCCGCCCACGGTGCTGGATCCGTTTTATGTCCCCGGCCGCGCCACCGATCTGACCGGGATCGCGACCTCCGCCAGCCAAGGTCTGGTGGGGGCCGCCGAACTCGCCGCCCGCCCGTTCCTCCGCCGCGGCGAGCTCCTCGAGGTCATTCCCGGGGTTGTGATCACCCAGCACTCCGGCGGCGGGAAGGCTAACCAGTACTTCCTCCGCGGCTTCAACCTCGATCACGGCACCGACTTCGCCCTGGGGGTCGACGGCGTCCCGGTCAACCTGCGCACCCACGCGCACGGCCAGGGTTACGCCGACCTCAACTTCCTCATCCCGGAACTCGTCCGGGAGGTCGACTACCGCAAGGGACCGTATGATCCGGCGGTGGGCGACTTCTCGGGGGCGGGCGGCGCCGACTTCCGCCTCTGGGACGCCCTGCCGCGGCCGTTCCTGACGCTGGCGGCCGGTTCCCACGGCTACGCGCGCCTCGCCGCGGGGGCGTCCATCGCCGCAAAGGCCGGCGCGGGGACGACCACCGCCGCGCTGGAGACCACGCGCGACGACGGACCGTGGACCCTGCCGGACCGGCTCCGCCGCCATAACGCCTTCCTTCGCCACGGGTGGCGGGCCGGCTTGGGCGAGCTCCGGCTGAGCGCCCTGCTCAATTGCGCCACCTGGCAGGCCACCGACCAGATCCCGGAGCGTGCCGTGACCGCGGGTCAACTGGACCGCCTAGGTCACGTCGACCCCACCAACGGGGGCAGCACCGACCGGGCCAGCGTGGCCTTGAGTGGACGCTGGTCCGCTGGCGCCGCGACCACCCGGGCCGCGGCCTACCTGGTCCATTACCGGCTCAACCTGTTCTCCAACTTCACCTACTTCCTCGAGGATCCGGTGGAGGGGGACCAGTTCAACCAGCGCGATCGCCGGTTCCTCGCCGGGGCGGACGTGGGCCGTAGCGGGGGCGACGCCGCGACCGGCGCGTGGGAATACGGCCTGCAGGCCCGCGCCGACCACCTACCGCAGGTCGGCCTCCACCGCACTGCCGCGCGCCAGCGCCTTGCCACCGTGCGCGAGGACGAGGTCACGCAGGCCAGCCTCGGGGTTCATTTCCGGCACCAGCGCCGCTGGTCGCCCGTCGTCCGCACCGAGCTGGGCGGGCGGGTCGATGGCTTTCACTTCGACGTGGCGAGCGACGACCCGCGCAACTCGGGCCGGGCGCACGCCGCGCTGGCGAGTCCCAAGGCCGGGCTCGTGCTCGGTCCGTGGGCCGGCACCGAACTGTACCTGAACGCCGGGACCGGCTTTCACAGCAACGATGCCCGCGGCGTGACCGCGCGGGTGGATCCCGCGGATGGCCGCACGGCCGTGGAGCGGGCGTCGCCCTTGGTGCGTTCACGGGGCGCCGAGGTCGGGGTGCGTCGCACCACCGCCGGCGGTCTGGTGAGTTCGCTCGCCGTCTGGGGCCTGGCCCTGGACTCCGAGCTGGTCTACATTGGCGATGCGGGCGGGACGGAGCCTTCGGGCGCCACGCGGCGGTTCGGTCTCGAGTGGGCGAACTTCTGGCGTCCGCGGCCTTGGCTCGCCCTCGATGCCGACCTGGCGCTGACCCAAGCCCGTTACCGGGACGAGTCGGCGGGTGGCCGCCGGATCCCCAACAGCATCGGAAGGGTGCTCACCGCGGGCGTGGCCTTCGGGCGTGAGACCGGCGCGTTCGGGGCGGTCCGCCTGCGGCACTTCGGCCCGCAGCCGCTGCGGGAGGATGATTCCCTGCGCGCCCCGGCCTCCACGACCTGGAATATCCGGGCGGGATGGCGCGCGCGGGATTGGGAAGTGGCGCTGGACGTGCTCAACGCCACCGACCGGGAGAATCTGGATATCGCCTACGCCTACGCCTCGCGGCTCCCGGGCGAGAAGGCCGATGGAGACGATGGGCTGCACTTCCATCCGGCCGAACCCCGCCTGTTCCGCCTCTCGCTCACCCGCCGCTTCTGAGTCTGGCAGCGCGGGGGCGCAGCGCGGCCGGCCGCCGGTGGGTGCGGTCGCGATTCAGGTTTGAACCCGGACGTCCGGGGCGGTGAGGTGATCGGCCATGGTCACCCCGCCCCGGACCCTTGCCGCTTTGCTGCCGTGGTTTGCCCTCGCGGCGGTCGGCGCCGTCCCGGCCGAAGCGGACCCGCACGCCCACGCCCGGCAGCTCATCGCCACGCATTGCGTCACCTGCCATAACCAGAACCTCGTCGGCGGGCCGGCTCCCAACCTGCTGGATCCGATCGCCCGCCACGGCGGCAACGACGAGGCGCTCCGGCGGTCGATCCGCGAAGGGTTCCCCGCCACTGGGATGCCTGCCTTCGGCGATATCCTGAGCGAGACGGACACCGGGGCCTTGCTGCGGTTCATCCGCCACGCGCAGCGCGAGTACGCCGCGGGGCGGATCAAACACCCGGAGCCCCCCGCGCAGGCCCCGGTGCCCACGCGGCTCCACGGGGCGCGGCTCGAGACGGTCGTCAGTGGCTTGGGCACCCCGTGGGGCCTCGAACTGCTGCCGGACGGCGGGATGCTCATCTCCGAACGCGAGGGGCGGCTCCTGCTGGTCCCCGCCGGCGGCGGTCCCCCGGTGCTGGTGGCGGGCACGCCGGCGACCCAGGTGCGCCAGGATGGCGGTTACCTCGACGTGACCCTCCACCCGCGGTTTGCCGCGAACGGCTGGGTCTACTTGGCCTACACGGAAGTAGGGCCCCGCCCGGGAACCTCCGGCACCGTGGTGGTCCGCGGCCGGATCGCGGGCGGCCGCTGGACTGACCAGGAACTCCTGTTTCGGGGGCCGGACGCGACTTACGTTGAGGATACCTCGCACTACGGCTGCCGTTTCCTCTGGGATCCGGCCGGTAACCTGTTCTTCACGCTGGGCGACCGCGGCGTGCCCGCGGCGGCCCAAGACCTGGGCAGCCCCTTGGGCAAGATCCTCCGCCTCCGCGACGACGGGGGCATCCCCGCGGACAATCCTTTTGCGGGCCGCCCCGGTGCGTGGCCCTCCGTCTGGAGTTACGGGCACCGCCACGTGCAGGGCCTCGAGTATCATCCCACGACCGGCCAGCTGTGGGCCACCGAGCACGGGCCCCGCGGCGGCGATGAGCTCAACCGCATCGACGCGGGGGCCAACTATGGCTGGCCGATCGCCTCCGCAGGCCTCGACCGCACCCTGCGCTTCACCGCCGGCGAGCCCGGGATGCGGCCGCCGCTCCGCCACTGGACCCCGTCCGTGGCACCGAGCGCGATCGCCTTCGGCCTCGGCGGGGCGTTCCCCCGCTGGCAGAACCATCTCTTCATCGGCTGTCTCGGCGGGGAACAGCTGCGGCGCTTGGAACTGGACGGGGATGCCGTGCGCGACGAGGAGATCGTCTTCCAGGGCCACGGCCGGGTGCGCGATGTCCGGTTTGCGCCCGACGGCAACCTGCTTCTGGTCCTGAATCAGCCCGGCCGCATCGCCCGGCTGGTGCCTGACCCCAGTGTTCCCCTCGCCAATCCCGCCACCGTTTCCACCCGATGAACCTGACCCGCCTGCTGCCCATCCTCGCCCTCGGCCTGCTGCCCGGCGCCCCCGCGCGCGCCGTTTCCCCGGCCATCGTCTCGGAGGGTTTCATTTACGAGACCGCTCCCTTCCCGCAGTGCCACGCCTCGACCATTGAACAGACCACGGGCGGGGACTTGGTCGCCGCGTGGTTCGGCGGCACGCGCGAGAAGCACCCGGACGTCGGCATCTGGGTTTCCCGCCTCGAGGCCGGCCAGTGGACCGTGCCGGTGGAGGTGGCCAACGGCGTCCAATACCGTCGCCCCGACGGCTCCGTCAGCCGCCACCCGACCTGGAACCCCGTGCTCTTCCAGGCGCGCGGCGGTCCGTTGCTGCTGTTCTACAAGGCGGGACCGACGCCGGAGACCTGGTGGGGCATGCTCACCCAATCCACCGACGGCGGCCGGACCTGGTCGCCGCCGCGGCGCTTGCCGGAGGGCATTCTCGGTCCGGTGAAGAACCGGCCGGTGCAGTTGGCCAGCGGCGAGATCCTCTGCCCGGTGAGCGACGAGACCCCGGAGAAGCCGAGCAAGTGGTCGGTCCACTTCGAACGGACGCGCGATCTCGGCCTGACTTGGGAACGGATCGGGCCGGTGAATGACGGCGTCGCCATTCAGGCGATCCAGCCGAGCATCCTGTTCCTCGGCGGGGAGCGGTTGCTCGCGATTGGTCGGTCGCGGCAGAACCGGATCTTCGAGGTCGCTTCGTCCGACGGCGGCCGCACCTGGGGGCCGCTGGGACTCGGCACCCTGCCGAACCCCAATTCCGGCACGGACGCCGTGACGTTGGCGGATGGGCGGCACCTGATCGTGTACAACCACATCCCGGGTGAGCCGGGCCAGTGGGGCGGGAAGCGTTCGCCGCTCAACGTGGCCGTCTCCGCGGACGGCCGGAAATGGCAGGCGGCGGAGGTGCTGGAGAACGAGCCGGGCGAATACAGTTATCCGGCGGTCATCCAGACCCGCGACGGCCGCGTGCACATCACCTACACTTGGAAGCGCCAGCGGGTGAAGCACGTGGTCCTCGACCCGCGCCGCCTCGAGCCCCGCGATTTTGTGGACGGCCAGTGGCCGAAGTGACGCCCGTGCGTCCGCCCCGCCTCCTCCTCCGCCTTCCCCTCGTGCTCCTCGGGCTCGCGGCCGCGCTGCCGGCAGCCGAGTCTCCCTTTGCGTACGCGGAGGCGACCATCGAGGACCTGCAGGCTCGGATGGCCGCGGATCGCCTGACCGCCCGGGAACTCACTGCCGCCTATCTCGAGCGCATCGCGCGGATCGATCAGGCGGGACCGCGGTTACGCGCCGTCATCGAGGTCAACCCCGACGCGCTCCGGCAGGCGGAGGAGCGCGACGCCGAACGCCGCGCCGGCCGGGTGCGCGGCCCGCTCCACGGGATCCCGATCCTGCTCAAGGACAACATCGCGACCGCCGACAGGATGGAGACCACGGCCGGCTCCCTCGCCCTCGTCGGGTTGAAGCCGTCGCGCGACGCGCCGTTGGTGGCCCGCCTGCGCGCGGCCGGAGCGGTCCTCCTCGGCAAGACGAACCTGAGCGAGTGGGCCAATTTCCGGGGCCAGCGCTCCGTCAGCGGCTGGAGTGCACGCGGCGGCCAGACCCTCAATCCTTACGCGCTCGACCGCTCGCCCTCCGGCTCCAGCTCGGGCTCCGCCGTCGCGGTGGCCGCGAACCTCTGCGTCGCGGCCATCGGCACCGAGACCAGCGGCTCCATCATTTCCCCGGCCGCGGCGTGCGGCATTGTCGGCCTCAAGCCCACCGTGGGCCTCGTCAGCCGGGGCGGCGTCATCCCCATTGCGGAGAGCTTCGACACCGCGGGGCCGATGACGCGCACGGTGCGGGACGCGGCCCTTGTGCTGGCGGCGCTGGCCGGGGCGGACGAGGGCGATCCGGCGACCGCGGCTGCGCCCGCTGGGCTGGAGCGGGCCCTCGCGGCGCCGGGTCCGGCCGGGGCCCTGCGCGGGGCGCGGATCGGCTGGGTGCGGCGGCAAGCGTTCCAGCCGGACCTGAGTGACGTCGCGGAGCGCGCGCTTGCGACCCTGCGCGCGGCGGGTGCGGAAGTGGTGGAGGTGGGCGAGTTTCCCGGCCTGCAGGGCGCGGATCGCCCGCAGCGAGAGGTTATGTACTACGAGATGAAGGCGGGCCTGAACGCCTACTTTGCGACCCTCGGCCCGGCGTCCCCGATCCGGAGCCTGGCGGACGTGATCGCGTTCAACGACGCGAACTGGGCCCGCGAGCAGCCGCTCTTCGGCCAGCAGCATTTCCTGATCGCGGAGGGCAAGGGGCCGCTGAGCGATCCGGCCTACCGCGAGGCCCTTGCGGCGTGCCGCCGCATCGCGCGGAGCGAGGGCATCGACCACCTGATGGACACGCATCGGCTCGACGCCCTCGTGACCCTGGCCGGACCGCCCGCGCGGCTGATCGTGACTCCGCCCGGAGGGGATCCGGTCTTCGGTGGTTCCGGCCCCACGGGTGGGGGCCCGGGCGGCGTCGTCCCGGCCGCGATGGCGGGGTATCCGAGCCTGACCGTGCCTGCCGGGGAGCGAGGGGGGCTGCCCGTGGGCCTGCTGTTCTACGGCCGGGCGTGGACCGAGGCGCGCCTGCTGGCGCTGGCCGTCGATTTCGAGGGACGCACGCGGTTCCGCCGCGAGCCCGCTTTCCGGCCGACGGCCACGCCGCCCTGAAGGTGGGGGCGATCGCCCCGGGCCGCGGGTCAGGGGGCCGGCGCGGCGCAGCGCGCGAGGCGGGCGGCGAAGTCGCGCAGGTAATCCTCCCGCCAGCGGCTCACGGTGCGCGCCGCGTGGTGGATGCCTTCGGCCTCGGCGGCGGACGGATCATCGGTCCACCAGTGCGGGTGGCGCGCCGCGGGCTGGCGCGCCCGTTCCGGCGGCGGGGATACGGCCGTGATTTCCCCGGTGCGGCCGTCGAGCGCGGGCGCGTTGCTCCGGAGCTCATAGCGGAACAGCACCGGATCGCGCGGGCAGAAACGGAACCGCAGGTTGCCGGCGCCGTCCGGGTGGCCGTCCAGCACCTGGTTGGTGATCCGCAGCTGGCCCGTGGCTTGGGCGGGCGCGTCCGGCCCCAGCGGTAGCACCAGCTCGACGATGCTGAAGAGTTCCACGCGGTCCGCGGCGGTGGTGAGGCGGGCGAAGCGGGCCGTCGGCCGTTCCCACGCGCGGACGAACCGGCCACCCCAGCCGGGCGCGCCGGGGTCGTCGGGGCGGCCGCGCAGCAGCCAGTTCACGGAGGGGGTATCGCCCATCTTGAGCACGCCGCCGAGGTGCTGCGCGAAATAGGCGCCGAGCGCGCCTTGGCCGGCGACGTGGCGCCGCACGAAGGCCGCGTTACCCCATTCCCCGTCCTGCCGCCCACCGAGGAAATAACCGCGGTAGGTCGAGTTGGCCTCGATCATCCACAGGGTCGGGAAGTGCTCCACGAGGAACTGGTAGGCGTCCGGGCCCCACTTCTTGTTGGGACCACCGATGTAGTACACCCGGAGTCGCGGCAGGATGTCAGGGGCTTCGTGCAACGCCTGGGCCACCTCCTCCAGGGCTCCCCAGACGAGGACGTGGAGCGGCCGCGGGTCCGGGCGGCGGGCGCAGGCCACGATCCAGGCGGAACCCTCCGTTGGGCCGCGCAGGCCGGAGGCGGGGGCGGGGCGCACGCCGCCTTGGCGGGTCATCGCCCGCAGGGCCTCCGGGGTGGGATAGCGCGCGTCATGGGTTCGCAAGCGCGGGTAATCCTGCGCGTAGGCCGCGATGACCTCGAGGATCGCGTCCCGTCCCGGCCGCTCGAACGGCGAGGAGACCAGTCCCTCGAGGTCGAGCACGTCCGCGTAAAGCAGCAGATGCACCAGCGATTGATAATCGTCGGGATCGGTGCCGCCGATGTCCGTGGTGACGAGTACCCGGTGCCGGTGTCCGTTCAGCGCGCCGGCGTCCTCCGCGGCGGACAGGGCGGTGGCGACGAGACAAAGGCAGAGGAGCAGGGGACGCATCGGGACGCGCGCCTTGTGCGCCGGGAGCCGGGGCGGGTCAAGGGGCCGTCGACGGCCGGTGCGGCACGCGGCGGAGCTTCGTCACGTCATAGCCCTGCGCCGCCAGTTCCCGCACCAGTTGGTCGTAGTCGGCGGCGGGCATCTCCGGGCTGCGCGCCATAATCCAGACGTAATCGCGCTTGTTCCGGCCGACTACCGTCCGCGTGTACCCGGGGTCGACGTGGGTGACGAGAAACTCGGTCTTGAAGGGCCACACGAACTGCATTCCCCAAGTCGACTGGTGAACTGGGTCGCGCACGAAGCCCCGTGGGTTGTAGCGTTTTGGGGGACCGTCGAAGCCGCCCTCATTGAAGGTGAAGACCGTGTCGATCGAGCCGTCGGGATCGAGCCGGTAGGTCTCGACCGCGTTGTAGGCGTTCGTCTCGAGGAAGGTGGGGATGCAGGCGATGACGTACCAGGGCCCCATGAAACGGTTGAGGTCCAGCTGCTCGACGGTTGCGAGCGGCGGCAGGCGGGACGCGCAACCGGAGAGGAGGAGGGCCAGCGCGGCGCCGAGGAACGGCACGGGGCGCGGCCGGCGGGGCGGCGCGGGGACTCGGGCGGGCAGGGGAGCGTGGGTCATGGGGAGAACCGAAGGCCGGATGCGCCCTTGTCAAAGGACACCCGCGGATTGGGCGCCGGTGCGAACTTGCCCGCAGGGGTTTGGGGAAGGCGGCGGGGGTGCGTGACCCGGGTGCCCACCGGACGAATCGCATCGCACGGCGGGCGCGCACGGGAGCGGCGCGCGGCCTGCGGGCTTGCCTCCCGGAGCCGAGCGCGGCGAACTCGTCACGTCATCCAACCTCCGGCCGCTGCCCCCGCGCCGATGCCCCGCCCCTCGCTTACAATCGTCGTTGCCCTCCTTGCCGCGCCGGCCCTCCCGGGGGCGGCGACCGAGGCGGCCGACCTGGCGTTCTTTGAGCGCGAGGTCCGCCCCGTGCTGGTGCGCCGCTGCGAGGAGTGCCACGGCGCCGAAAAGCAGAAGGGTGGCCTCCGCCTCGACTCCGCGGCCGGGTGGCGCGCCGGCGGCAACGGTGGCGCCGTCATCGTGCCCGGCCGCCCGGAGGAAAGTCCCCTGCTCGCCGCGGTGCGCCACGCGACCGAGGAGCTGCAGATGCCGCCCAAGGAACGCTTGCCCGCGGCGGAGATCGCCGCCCTCGAGGAATGGATCCGCCGCGGCGCGCCCGATCCCCGCGCGGAGGCGGCCCCGGGCGTCGTCCGCCGGCGGGCGATGACCCTGGAGCAGGCCCGCGACCACTGGGCGTTCCGGCCGGTCGTGCCGCCGCCGCTCCCCGTCGGCGAAACGGGCCTCCATCCCGTCGACGCCCTCCTCCGCCCCCGGCTTGCCGCGGCCGGACTCGCGCCCGCCCCGCCGGCCGACCCGCGCACGCTCGTGCGCCGCGCCTACCATGTGCTGCTCGGTCTCCCGCCGACCGCGGAGCGCGTCCAGCGCTTCGCCGCCGACCCTTCGCCGGACGCGTGGGCGCGGCTGGTGGACGAGCTCCTCGCGCGGCCCGAGCACGGCCAGCGCTGGGCCCGCCACTGGCTCGACGTGGCGCGGTACGCGGACACCACCGACAAGTCGACCGACAGCGAGCGCCGCATCCCCTTCGCGCACGCCTACCGCGACTGGGTGGTCGAGGCCCTCAACCGCGACCTGCCGTTCGACCGCTTCGTGCGCGAGCAGGTCGCGGCCGACCTCCTGCCCGCGGAGGAACAGCCGGACCGCCGCGCGCTCGGTCTCCTCACCATCGGCCGCCGCTTCGAGGGCAACCTCGACGCCCCCGAGTTGGTGATCGATGACCGCATCGACGTCCTCTCGCGCGGGTTCCTCGGCCTGACCGTGGCCTGCGCCCGCTGCCACGACCACAAGACCGACGCCCTGCCCACGGCGGATTATTATTCCCTCGCGGGCATACTCGCGAGCGTGGAGGAGCCGCTCGACCTGCCCGAGGTCGGGACCGCGCCCGAGACCCCGGCGGTCCGCCAGTACCGGGCCCGCCGGGCGGAGCTGCTCGCGGCCCACGAGCGCCACGTCGACGCCTGCGCCGCGAGCGCCCGCCGGCGCCTGCGGGACCTCGCGGCCGAGAACCTGCGCTACCTCGTCGAGGAGTCCCCCGTGCACCGCACCGTGGAGGGGTTCATCCCGCTCGACACCCCGCGCGGCCTGCTCACCCGCGGCGGGCCGCCTCGCTGGCGGGCGCTGATCGCCGCCAGCCTCGCGCGCGGGGAGAAGGCCTTCGCCCTCTGGCCCGCGCTGCTCGCGCTGCCGCGGGAGGACTTCGCCGTCCAGGCCGCGAACCTCCTGGCCGCGGCGCGGCCGGAGGACCACGACCCGCAGGTGCTCGCCGCGCTCCGGCGCGTCCCGCCCGCGACGATGCACGAGGCCGCGGACGCCTTCGGCCGGGCGATCCGCGACGCCCTCGACTGCCCCGAGGGCTCGGCGCTGGCGGCGCTGATCAACGCCCCGGGCAACGCGCTCGACTTCGACCGGGAGGAGATCCGCCGCGACCTGCGGCGATTCGTCAGCGAGCACGAGCTGGTCCTCCGCCGCGAGGGCGAGGCGGACGGGAAAATCCGCACCGACCTCACCACGCTCGAGGCCGAGGCGCCCGTGGTGCGGGCCCCGGCGGTCGTCGCGGCCGCGGAACCCGTCGCGGCGCGCATCCTCCTCCGCGGCGACCGGGCGCGGCCCGGGGAGGCGGTGCCCCGCCGCCTGCCCCGCGTGCTCGCGATGGTGGATGACGGCGAATTCGCGGACGACGGCCGCCTCCGGCTCGCCCGCGCCCTCGCCAGCCCCCGCAATCCGCTCACCGCGCGCGTGATCGCCAACCGGGTCTGGCAGCATCACTTCGGGACCGGGCTGGTCGCCACGGCGGACGACTTCGGCGTCACCGGCGAGCCCCCGTCGCACCCGGAGCTGCTGGATCATCTGGCGGCCTACCTGATGGCGCACGGCTGGTCGCTGAAGGCGCTGCACCGCCACCTGATGACCTCGGCGGCCTGGCGGCAGTCGAGCGCGCCGCGGGCGGAGGCGCTGGCGGCGGACCCGGCGAACCGCCTGCTCTGGCGGATGACGCCGCGGCGGATCGACTTCGAGGCGCTGCGCGACGGCCTGCTGCGGGTGGCGGGGCGGTTGGACCTGACGCCGGGCGGCCGGGGCGCGCCGCTGGGCGAGGAGCACGTCCGCCGCGCGCTCTACGGCTACACCGACCGGTTCCGGATCCCGGTGCTGCTGCGGAACTTTGACGTCGCGAACCCGGACACCTCGATCGCGCGCCGGCCCGAGACGACGCATCCGCTGCAGGCGCTCTACTTTCTGAACGGCCCGTTCGTGCGCGCGCAGGCCGATGCGGTGAACCGCCAGCCGGAGATCGCCGAGGAACCCGACCCCGCGGCGCGCGTGCGTGCGATCCACCGCCGCGTCCTTTGGCGCGAACCGGAGGCGGCGGAGGCCGCGCTCGCGGCGGCGTTCCTCGGGCCGGCGCCGGGTCCCGCCGACTGGGTGCGCTACACCCACACCCTGATGTTGAGCAACGAGTTCTCCTACTGCGACTGACCCCGCCGATGCCCGCCCCCGCCTTCCCCGCTCCCTGTTCCCGCCGCGAGATGCTCCGCCGTTGCGGGGCCGGCTTCGGCCTCGTCGGCCTGGCTGCGCTCCTCGGCGAACCGCTTCGCGCGGGCGGCGCTCCGGTGCCCGGTGACCCGCTCGCGCCGCGCGCCCCACACTTCCGGCCCCGCGCGCGGCGGGTGATCCAGATCCTCGCCAACGGGGGTCCGTCGCAGATGGACACCTTCGACCCGAAGCCGATGCTCACGCGGTACCACGGCAAGCGTTTGCCCATCCACCTGGAGACCGAGCGGCCCACCGCGACGGCGCTTGGTTCCCCGTTCACCTTCCGCCGCTACGGCCAGTCCGGGCTCGAGGTGAGCGAGCTGTTCGCGGGCCTGGCGGAGAAGCACGCGGATGACCTGTGCGTCATCCGTTCGCTCCACACCGACACTCCCGTGCACGAGAACTGCCTGCGGCTGATGAACTGCGGGGCCAGCATCATGGCGCGGCCGAGCATCGGCGCGTGGGTCACCTACGGCCTGGGCACCGAGAACCGCGACCTGCCCGGCTTCGTCGTGCTGGTGCCGAAGGGCCTGCCCGTCGCGGGCGCCGACAACTGGCAGGCGGCGTTCCTGCCCGGGAGCTACCAGGGCACCTATCTCGAGACGCAGGACCGGGATCCCGCGTCGCTGATCGACCACCTGCGCACGCCGGAGAGCGGGGGCGCGGCCCAGCGGGCCCAGCTCGACCTCGCGGCCGCGCTCAACCGCCGCCATCTCGCGGGCCGCGAGGACCCGGGGCTGGAGGCGCGCATCCACAGTTTCGAGACCGCGTTCCGGATGCAGGCCGCGGCGACCGACGCGTTCGACCTGCAGCGCGAGCCCGAGCACATCCGTGCGCTGTACGGCGATACTCCGCAGGCCAAGCAGATGCTCCTCGCCCGCCGCCTCGTCGAGCGCGGCGTCCGCTTCGTCCAGGTCTGGCACGGCACGCTGCAGCCGTGGGACAGCCACGACCGCATCGAGGACGCGCATCGCCGGCTCGCGCGGGAGAGTTGCCAGGGCCTCACCGCCCTGCTCACGGACCTGAAGCAGCGGGGGCTCCTGGAGGACACCCTGGTGATCTGGGGCGGCGAGTTCGGCCGCACGCCGACCGTCGAGCTCTCGCAGGGGGAGCGGGTGGGGCCGACCCTGGGCCGGGACCACAACCATCACGGGTTCACGATGTGGCTGGCCGGCGGCGGGGTCCGGGGTGGTCACGTGCATGGCGCCACGGATGACTTCGGGTTCCGCGCGGTGGAGGACCGGGTGCACGTGCACGATCTGCAGGCGACCGTGCTGCACCTGCTGGGCCTGGATCACGAGCGCCTGACTTACCGGCACAGCGGCCGCGATTTCCGGCTGACGGACGTCCACGGCCACGTGGTGCGGCGCCTGCTCGCCTGAGCGGGCGCCGCGGGGCCGCCCGGGCCACTATTGGCTGGCGGGGCCGGAGAAGAGGGCTCATTGCTGGGGTGTTCCCCCCCCGCCCGGCGCGGCCTTCGCCCGGGCTTGTTTCAACCCCCTGCTTCTTCCCCCGATGATTCCGAAACTCCCCGCCCATTGGGCGGCGGCAGCCTTGGCGTTGGCTGCTGCCCCCTCCCTCCGTGCCAGCGAGGCTGACATCAAGATTCCCGACCTTTCGCAGGTCGTCTTTCCCGGGCTGGGCGGCGTCAGCGGCCTGACGCTGATGTACGTCGGCCTCGGCATCTGCCTGATCGGATCCCTCTTCGGCCTCGTGCAGTACGAGCAGACCAAGGCGCTGCCGGTGCACGCGGCGATGCGGGACGTCTCGAACACGATCTGGGAGACCTGCAAGACCTACCTCTTCACCCAGGGCCGCTTCCTGAGCGTCCTGTGGGTGCTGATCGCGGCGGCGATGATCTATTACTTCGGGATCCTCTCGCACATGACCGTGGGGCAGGTGGTCGTGATCCTCCTGTCCTCGGTGCTGGGCATTCTGGGTTCCTACGGGGTCGCGTGGTTCGGCATCCGGATCAACACCGTGGCCAACTCGCGGACCGCCTTCTCCGCCCTGCAGGGCAAGGCGCTCGCGACCCTCGGGATCCCGCTGCGGTCCGGGATGAGCGTGGGGCTGCTCCTCGTCTGCGTGGAGCTGTTCTTCATGATCTGCATCCTGATCTTCCTGCCGGCGCAGCTGGTCGGGCCCTGCTTCATCGGCTTCGCCATCGGCGAGTCCCTCGGCGCCGCCGTCCTGCGCATCTGCGGCGGCATCTTCACCAAGATCGCCGACATCGGCTCCGACCTGATGAAGATCGTCTTCAAGCTGCCCGAGGATGACCCGAAGAACCCCGGCGTGATCGCGGACTGCACGGGCGACAACGCCGGCGACAGCGTCGGGCCGACCGCGGACGGCTTCGAGACCTATGGCGTGACCGGGGTGGCGCTGATCGCGTTCCTCGCCCTCGCGCTGGCGGGGAGCCCGGCCGTCTGCGCGGTGCTGATCATCTGGCTGTTCGTGATGCGCGCGCTGATGATCCTCACCTCGCTGCTCTCCTACGGCGGCAACCAGGCCCTCAGCCGGGCCCTGTACGCCGAGCGCAAGGACTTCGACTACGAGGCGCCGCTGACCCACCTCGTCTGGATCACCTCGGCGGTCTCGATCGGCGTGACCTTCCTCGCCTCCTACTTCCTCCTCCGGGGCCAGGCGGGGATCCATCCCGACCTCTGGTGGGTCCTCTCGATCATCATCAGCTGCGGCACCATCGCGGGCGCGCTGATCCCCGAGTTCACCAAGGTGTTCGTCAGCACCAATTCCCGCCACGTCAAGGAGGTCACCAGCTGCTCCCGCCACGGCGGCGCCTCGCTCAACATCCTGTCCGGCTTCGTCGCCGGCAACTTCTCCGCCTTCTGGATGGGGATGGTGCTGATCGCGCTGATGTGGACCTCGTACCATTTCTCGCAGGAGCCCGCGCTGCTGCAGATCATGCCGGAGAAGTTCCTCTTCGCGGCGCCGATCTTCGCCTTCGGCCTGGTGGCCTTCGGCTTCCTCGGGATGGGGCCGGTGACCATCGCGGTGGACAGCTACGGTCCGGTGACCGACAACGCGCAGTCCGTCTACGAGCTCTCGCGGATCGAGTCGCGTCCCGGCATCGCGGCGGAGATCGAGGATTCCTTCGGCTTCAAGCCGGACTTCGAGAACGCGAAGTACCAGCTCGAGAAGGGGGACGGGGCGGGCAACACCTTCAAGGCGACGGCCAAGCCGGTGCTGATCGGCACCGCGGTGGTGGGCGCCACGACGATGGTCTTCGGCATCATCATTTTGCTGGAGAACCTGTTCGGCGGGGTGATCCCGCGCCTCTCGATCGTCCAGCCGGAGATCATCCTCGGCCTGATCATGGGCGGGAGCGTCATCTACTGGTTCACGGGCGCGTCGTGCCAGGCCGTGGTGACGGGCGCCTACCGGGCGGTCGTCTACATCAAGGAAAACATGCGGCTGGAGGAGCACACCGCCTCGGACAAGGACAGCAAGGAGGTCGTCCGCATCTGCACCGAGTACGCGCAGAAGGGGATGTGGAACATCTTCATCGTGGTGTTCTGCTTCGCCCTGGCGCTGCCGTTCTTCAACGCGTACTTCTTCATCGGCTACCTCGTGGCGATCGCGTTCTTCGGCCTCTTCCAGGCCATCTTCATGGCGAACGCCGGCGGCGCGTGGGACAACGCGAAGAAGATCGTCGAGGTGGAGCTGCGCCAGAAGGGGACGGACCTGCACGCGGCGACCGTGGTGGGCGACACCGTGGGCGACCCGTTCAAGGACACCTCCTCGGTGGCGATGAACCCGGTGATCAAGTTCACCACCCTGTTCGGCCTGCTGGCGGTGGAGATCGCGGTGACGATGAAGGACCAGGCCGTGAAGAACGTGATCGGGGGCACGCTGTTCCTGATCGCCCTGTTCTTCGTCTACCGGTCCTTCTACGGCATGCGGATCCCCGACGACGGCCAGCGCTGAGCCGGGGAGTTTCCCGGGAGGGGGCGGAGCCCCTTCCCGGGTGGATGTTCGTGGCCCGCTTTCGGTCGGGCCGGCTTGCGCTCGGGGATCGGGACAAGGCGGATCACGATCCCGGCTAAGTGCCGGCCGTCGGTTGCAGGTTTTGGCCTGACCCCATCCGCGACGGCCGGCTCGGTTTGCCCCGGAAAGGCAGGGCACGTGAGGCTCGGATCCGGTCGGCCGCACGGTCGACTGGGAGGATGGCGCGGCCGAGATTCCTCCTTCACCGGGAGTCCCCGTGGCGTGGTCCCGGGACGAAGGATCCCTCCGCGCGCGGACTCCGGGCTTGCTTCGGATGAATGCGGGCACACGTTTTCAAGCGCTGGAGTTCGTCTGGGACCCCGCCAAGAGTCTCCGCAACCGGTCGAAGCACGGGCTCAGCCTGGCCGAGGCCGTGGCGCTTTGGGCGGGGTCCCTGGTGACTCTGCCTTCGCGACGTCCGGGTGAGGAGCGGCACCTCGCCATCGGGCGGATCGAGGGAAAGTGCTGGACGGTGATCTACGCCCCCCGGGGCGACGCCTTCCGGTTGATTTCCGCCCGCCGCGCCCGCCCTGATGAAGCCGAATTCTTCCACCAAACGACGGACCCGGACCACCGGGCGTAACCTCGAGCCCCGCTTCGCCCGCGGGGAGGCCGTGCTGGACTATTTTGATCCGGCACGGGCGATCGTGAGCCACGGGGGGGCGCGCCCCGGGGCGGGGCGCAAGCCGTCCGGCAAGGTGCGGAAGATGGTGAAGTTGTCGCCCGCGGCGATCCGGCGCGTGCGGGCGTTCGCCCGGCGGAAACGGCTGCCGGACTTCTCCGCCGCCCTCGAGGAGGCCGTGCGGCGGCTCTGAGGTCTGGAGGGCGCTGCTGCCCGCGCTGGGCAGGGTGGAGAGAGCTAGCGGGCGGGCGCGAACCCCTCGGCCACGAAGTGAGACCCCGTTCCGGGAGTATGGGCTGGAAGGTCCCCGTCCGTAGGACGCCTTCACCCGAGAGTGGCCGCGTAGTCCCGATCGTGAGGCTTTGGCTCACGCCCCCCTGCGGCCGGACGAAATTTCCCCAGCACCGAGTCGAGCGGCTCGCTGCGACCCCTCTGCCGCGTCAGGTAGAGGCCGACTGCCTCCCGCACCTGCTCCGCCAAGCCCTTGCCGGTCTGGTTTCCCAGCGACCGTAGTTGCCGGTACTGGGCCTCTTCCAATTGGATTTGAGTGCGGATCATACATCAGATTCCCGCACCATGATGTCACGTCAACCGAGTCCGGCTGAGGTTCGCGGTTGCCGCGTTCCCGCGGTCCTCCGGCGGTGATCCTGCCTTCCGCCTGCGCTGATCCTCCCATCATCCTTCGGTTATCCTTCGGTCCCGCAGAGGGAAACCCCGTGATTTCTACAGTCCCGACCGAAGGATCACCGAAGGATGAAGGTTGGCAGAAGCTTCCAGGATGCCGGGGAGGTTGGCCGCGACGAGACAGGGTTGGCCGTTTGGCGGGTTTCGCCCTGCAACCTGTCCGCAGGCAGCGGTCTGATGTAGCCGGGGCGCGCCGCCCCGGTCGTGACGTACGGGATACCCCCCCGGCGGCGTCCGCCGCCCGAATCAGGCCACCAGGGCCTTGGCCGCGGCGCGCCGCCGGCGCCAGAAGGCGAGCCCGAGGACCGCCGCTCCCGCGCAGGCCGCGTAGGTGGAGGGCTCGGGGATCGCGGGTCCGCCGAGGTCGAAGGCAGAAATTGCGGGATCGTACGAAAATACCAAATTCGAAATCGCAAAGTTTGAGCTCCCCGAGAGCGCGTAGAGCCCGAAGGAGTCGAAGGCGTAGGTGCTTGGAGTTGAGTCGGTTACGGTTCGACTGAATGTACCGAGTCCGGAGCCAGTAATGCTAAAGCTGATCGTCAGCTCGCTATTTGCCGTGCGGCTGATCGAATAGGCGGCGGAGTATGTGGTGCCGGCCGCGAACTGTTTTCCTGAGGGACTACCAGTTCCTGGTAAAGTACCTGAATAGACGGTGGTCGTACTCAGTAGATCAGTACTGGTTGTCGTATTCCGTTCCCTAACTCCTAGGCCATTGGTTGCGCTCGAAGGGTCTGGTTTTGGATTCCAACTTGTAAGGTACCCCTTAAACGGCGCGAAGTACTGCGGATCGCCTGACCCGGTGGGACGGTTTGGTTCAGAGAGGGTGCCAGTGGAATTAAAGATTCCTACTCTGAAGCTGCCGCCGCCTGTACCCACCTTGGTGAAGGATAGATCGAATTTCGCCTGAAAGGTATCGTTGAGATTCAGAGACTGTTGAGTGCCGGCCGGGGTGAAAAATGTGAGCACATGCCTTCCACCTAATTCAGTTGAAACCGAAAGGGTGCCATTCGCTAACGACATCCCAGAAGAGGAAGCTCCCGAACTGCTGAACCAATTGTCGATGTTATCCAGCCTATTGGTGAACGAAATTTGGCTCTGACCAAGAGCAGAAGTTACCGCCGCAATCGCAGCGGCCGAGAAGAGCAAACAACGGAAGGAAGGGTGCATCGATGCGGGTATGATCGGGCCCGGCTTACGACAGTCCAAGGGTCGGCTCTGTCCTCCTCCGCGCCCGGGAGAGGAAGGGCCGCGGCGCGTGGTGTGAGTCAATCCTTATGTCAATTTTCTCTCAAAAAACTGCCTTCGCGCCGGCCTTGGCCGAACCCATCCCACGTGCCTTCCCCACATCTCACCCCGGCATCTCACCGCCCCCTCACCTCACCGCCACCTTCTCCAACTCCCCCTGCAGCCTCGCCGCCGCCTCCGCCCAGGTCGGTAACTCCCGGCTCCCCGCTGCCTGCCGCAGCGCGGCCGTGGCCGTCGGATCGTCGAGCAGGGCCCGTAGACCCTCCGTCCAGGCCTCCTCGTCGCCGGGCGGGAACAGGCGGCAGCCGCCGCCCGCGGCGTGCTCCCGGTGGGCCGGCAGGTCGCTGGCCAGACACGGCACGCCCCGCCACAGCGACTCCAGCACCGGCAGGCCACAACCCTCCGCCAAGCTCGGGAACAGGGTCGCCAGCGCCCCGTCCCGGAGCGGGCGCAGGGTGGCGTCGCTTGGGGCCGCGTGGAAATGGAGCGCCCCCGGGTGCCGGCGCGCCGCCGCCGCGATCCGCGCCCGCACGGGCGCCCCGAAGTGCGGGTTGACCCGCCCCGCCAGGTGCAGTTCAAACCGCCGGCCCTCCGCCCACAGCCGTTCCGCCGCCGCCACGAGCAGGGTCTGCTGCTTGCGCGGCTCCAAAATCCCCACGCACAGCAGCCGCGGCGGCACGGCCGGCTCCCCCGCCCGCGCCCGCGGGGAACCGTCGAAATCCGCTCCCAGCGGCAGCACCCGCACGGGCGGCGGCCGCGCCACGCCCGCCCACCGCCAGTAGCCTTCCAGTTCGTCCCGGCTCGCGGCCGAGACCGCCCAGACCGCGTCCAGCTCCGCCAGGGCGCGCAGGTACGCCGGATGCCGCGCGACGCTCCGTGGCCACGTGACGTGTGGCAACCGCAGCGGGATCGCATCGTGAAAGATCGCCGCGCACCGGCACGGCCGCCGCGCCCGCCACGCCGCGAACCCCGGCCGCTCCTCGGGCGCGAACACCTCCGGGGTGAGCAGCCAGTCGCCGGCCCCCGGCTCCGCCCCCGCCGCGGTGCGGAACCGGCCCGTCCCCGCGTCCCAGCGGACCGGCGTCGCGGCCGGCCCGAGCGCGGCGAGCAGTTGCCGGCTCACGCGCTGCAGGCCCGACGCGTGCCGCCCCTCGGCCGCCTTGGTGACGTCGAAATGGATCATCGGTCCGGCGCCGCGGCGGGCGGCAGAGCGGCCTGGAAACGGCCCCAGAGCACCTCCGCATTGCGGTGGGCGTCGAAGTGCTCCTCCACCCAGGCGCGCGCGGCCGTGCGCAGGCGCTCGGCGAAGGCGTCGTCCCGGGACAGGCGGTCGAGCCAGCCGACCCAGTCCGCCGGGGCGGTCACCTCGGCGACCAGGCCGGAGACGCCGTGGGTGACGGCCTCGGTGGTGGCGGCGGCGGGGGAGGTGAGCACCACGACGCCGGCGGCCATCGCCTCGGGAATCACGTTGGGCAGGCCGTCGCGGTCGCCACTGGCCGCGATCACGCCGGTGTGGAGGAGCACGTCGGCCCACGCCAGCTGGTTCCAGACCTCGTGCTGGGGCAGGTGGCCGGTGAAGGTGACCTCGGCGGCCACGCCCAATTGGCCCGCGAGCCGCTCGAGCTCGGCGCGCAGGGGACCGTCACCGAGGATTCGGGCGGAAAACGGCACGCCGGCCGCCTTCAGCGCCGCGTAGATGCGGAGCTGGTGGTCGAGGCCCTTTTTGTCGACCAGCCGGGCGACGCAGACCAGGCGCAGCGGCGTGCGCAGGGCGCGGAGGGCCTTGCGCGGCGGCAACTGGTCGAGGCCGCGGCGGATGCAGGCGATGCGGGCGGGGTCGAGGCCCCGGGCGAGGAGGGCGCGGCGGCCCATCTCGGTGGAGGTGTGGACAAAGGCGGCGGGCTCGAGCTTCTCGCGCAGCCACCAGTCGCCGCCGTGTTCGTAGAGGTCGTAGGCGTGGGCGGCGGCGCTGTAGCGGTGGCCGTTGATGCGCCAAAGGATCCAGGCGGCGGTGGCGGGGGCGCCGCCCCACGCGGCGTGGATCAGGGCGGGCGGGTCGCGGCGGAACGCCCCGGCGAACAGGCAGGCGAAGCCGGCGCCGAGCATATTCTCCCAGAAGTTCAGCCAGGAGGGGGCGCGGCGGGAGGCGAGGCCGCGGAGCAACTGAGCGAGCACCTCAGGCCGGCGCCAGGCCTCACGGGGCAGGACCCACGGCAGCAGGAGCAGCCGCCACTTGGGGAACCGGTGCACCTGCAGGCCGCGAAAGGTGCCCCCGCCGCCCCAGAGCGAATAGAGCCGGAGCGGGACCCCGCGGCGATGCAGCGCGATGATCTCGCGCTGGAGGAACGTCTCCGTGCCCAGCGGGAACGTCGTGAAGAGGTAGGCGATGAAGGGCGTCGGCGCGGGCAAGTTCCGGCGAAGCTAGAACGGCCCGCGGCGCGCGGCCAAGCGCATTGCAGCCGTGGCGAATCCGGCGGCGTAGGTCCGCGGGGCGGCCGTTCAGGCGGGACCAGCCTCCGGGGGCGGGAAGGGCTGGCGCCGCAGCTCGGCGCGCGCGACCTCGTTGCCCAGGGCCACCAGTTCGTCGATCACCGTCGTCGGATCCTCCTCGTAGCGGAGGCGCAGAAAGTTCTCCCGCACGGCCGCGTAGGTGGCCGGCTCGTCGAGCCAGCGGCCCAGCACCCGGGCGAAGTCCCCTGCGTCCTCGATCTTCTCCGAGGCCGCTCCGTTGCGGAAGAATTTCCAGGTCAGGCTCTCCTGGGGCATAATCCCGCCGAAGGCATTGAAGACGATCGGGCAGCGGAAGTGCAGCGCCTTGGCGCAGGTCGTGGTGCCGCCGCGGGTCACGATGACGTCGCTCGCCTGCAGCAGCAGGTGGACGGAATCCGAGTAGCCCTCGAGGTGGCAGCGGAACTCCGGGTGCTCGGTGCGCCAGTGGAGGAGTTCGTGGTGCAGTTCCCGGTTGCGACCGCAGATCAGGATCGCCTGGACGCGGTCCGCGTGGGCGAGGAGGACCGGCAGGAGCGCGAGGTGGTTGCTCGCGCCGTTCGCGCCGGTGGCCAGAAAGACCGTGAAGCGCTCCGGGTCGAGGCCCAGCTGGCGCCGCAGCGCGGTGCGGCCGGCGGCATCGAGCTCCTCGAGGTGGGCGCGCGGGCGCATCAGGGAGCCGCGGACCCGCGCCCGTTCCGGGGGGATCCCGCGCTTCACCGCGTAGTCGCGGGCGGTCGGGGTGCGCGAGAGGTAGAGGTCCACGCTCGGCTCGATCCAGTTGCGCGAATAGCCCCAGCCGCCGGAAAACTCCCCGCAATAGGTGGCACACCGGACGCGCTCGGCCCCCAGCACGCGGCGGGCGAAGGGGAAGTAGCCGCGGTTGAGGCAATCGTGGACGCTGAGGATGAGGTGCGGCCGGTACTCCTCCAGTACCCGGCGGTAATAGGCCGCGCCCAAGCTCACCGAACGGCGGTTGAGCAGGCTGAGGAGCTCAACGGCCGCATAGAAGAGGGTGTGGACCCAGGGGGCGATGCGCTGGATGGTATTGTAGAACCAGACGCCCGAGCGGTGGACCACCGAGGAGCGCTCCAGCATATGCTCGATCCGGACGTCGACGTCGTGCCGGTACAGCTGGAAGCACCATTCGGCGAAGGCCTCGGCGCGGGCATCGTGGCCGCCGCCGGTGCTGGACGTGAGGACGAGGATCCGCAGGCGCGACATCGTTCAGCGGAGGTCGTAGTACGCCGCCTGCAGGCGGCGGCGGAGGGGAAGGGAGCCGAGGCGGGCGAGGAGGGGCCCGGCGACGGCCTGGAAGAACCGGCCGGTGCGCAGCGTGCCGCTACGGCCCCGGCGGAGGGCACGGCGCAGATCGGCCGCGGCGGCGGCCGGCACGGGTCCCGAGCGCATCATTGCCGCGAACGCCCGCCAGACCCGTTCCAAGCGCGGCGACTCGGATCCGGGCAGGCGGCGCAGGGAGGTCTCGAAGTCGGTGCGGTAATCGCCCGGGCGCACATCGAGCACGATCACCCCGCTGCCGGCCGTCTCGAGCAGCAGGCTTTCGCTCAGGGCGGTCAGGCCGGCCTTGGTCACGTTGTACACGGCCTGGTAGGGCAGGGGAAACTCGGCCGCGAGCGAGGAGATGTTCACCAGGGCGCCGCGGCCGCGGGCGCGCATCCCCGGGAGCGCGGCGTGGGCGAGGGCCGCGGGCAGCACCAGCATCACCTCCAACTGCTCGCGCCAGACCGCGAAGTCCGCGGCCGTGAATTCCCCGAAAACCCCGAAACCGGCATTGTTCAGGAGCAGGTCGCAGCCGCCCGCCGCGGCGTCCACCCGTTGGAACGTCGCCAGAGCCTCCGCTGCATTCCGCAGGTCGAGCGCCACCGGGTGGAAGCGGCCGGGGTATTCGTGGGCGAGGTCGGCGAGGCGCGCGGGGTCTCGGGAGGTGCCCCAGACAGTCACGCCTTCGGCGAGCAGCATCCGGGCGAACTCCCGGCCTAGGCCGGTGGAGGCCCCGGTGACGAAGGCCGTGCGGTAAAGGTCGGAGACGCGGCCCACGGGTCAGCTCAGGCGGCTCTCCGGAAGAGGACCGCCACGTTCGCGCCGCCGAATCCGCTGCTATTCTTGAGCACCGTGCGCACTGGCCGTGCCTCGGTCGTCCGCGGCAGGTTCAGCCCGGCGCATTCCGGGTCCACCGTCGCGAGGTTCGCGCAGCCCGGGACGAACCCGTGGCGCAGCGCGAGGGCGCAGAAGGCGCTCTCCATCACCCCGGCGAGGGAGAGCCCGTGGCCGGTGAGGGCCTTGGTGCTGCTGACCGCCACCTGGGGCAGGGCCGGGCCGAAGACCGCCCGAAGGGCGCGCGCCTCGGAGATATCGCCAATGAGCGTGGAGGTGGCGTGGGCGTTGACGTAGTCCACCTCGGCGGGTTCGACCCGGGAAGCCTTCAGCGCCAGCCGCATCGCGGCCGCGGCCCCGTGGCCCTCGGGGTGGGAGATCGCCACGTTGTGACCGTCCGAGGCTTGGCCCCAGCCGAGCACCTCCGCGTACGGGGTTACCCCGCGGCGGGCGACCTCGTCCTCGGTCTCCAGGACCATCACGGTAGCGCCGCCCGTGCCGACGAAGCCGTCCCGCGCCGCGTCAAAGGGGCGCGAGGCAAGGGCCGGGTCCTTCTGCAGGGAAAGCGTGCGCATCCCGGCGAAGGGCAAGATCGCGTCGCGGTTACCGTCCTCGGCCCCGACGATGAACATTCGTTTCTGGCGTCCCAGCACGAGTTCGTCGTGGGCGAAGCCGAGGGCGTGGGCCGAGGAGGCGCAGGCGGAAGAGAAACCGCAGGAGGCGCCATGGATGCGGAAGGCGGCCACGAGGTTGAAGTTCAGCGTCCCGACGATCGAGGCGACGATGCCGAGGGGGGAGCAGCGCGTGACCCCGAATTTCTGCAGGCGTTCGTGGTGGTAGTGGGTCAGGTAGGGTGACCCCCCTGAGGCGGCGTAAAGGCCGGTGTCCGCGTTGGAAATTTCCGGAGGCGTCAGGCGTGCGTCCGCGATTGCCTGCAGCATCGCGCAATGGGCGTAGAGCCCGTTGGGTGCCATCGAGCGCAGGAGTTCCCGCTTGATCGAGTAGGCCGCGGGGAACGTCCAGTCCTCGGGGTCGGTCGAGTCCGTGGTGAACCCCTTGATCGTCCCGACCACCTTGCACGGGATGTCCGGGGTCTGGAAGGGCGGGTACAGCTCCAGCCCGTGGCGGAGCGAGCGGAGATGGTCGACGACCGTGGTGGCGTCGTTGCCGATGCTGGTGACGAACCCGAGGCCGGTGATGAAGACTCTCGGCATAGGGCCTAGGCGGGTGCCGGCCGGCGCGCCCGGCTTCAGGCGTTAACGGCCACGCGCAGCGGGGCGGCGGGCGTAGGCTCGGGCGTGGCCTGGGCGGCGGCCGCGGCGACCGGTGTCGGGGCCTCGACGATGTCCACAAAGCCGAAGGTTAGGGTGATCTCCTCGGCGATAACCGCCTTATCCGCGCCCACGCGGATGGAGCCCTCGAAGGTGGCGAGGGGCATCTTCATCCGCTTCGGCTTCACCGAGAGGGACAGGATGTCACCCGGCTTGCAGAGGCGATGGGCGCGCACGCCCTCGCAGCCGGTGAAGAAGATCGTTTGGGGGCTGACCCGCTTCCCGGGTTCCGCCGGGGCGCCTTCGAGCAGGTACAGCACGGCGAGCTGGCCCAGCGCCTCGAGCATAATCGAGGCGGGCATCACCGGGTTGTCCTTAAAGTGGCCCTGGAGGAAGAATTCTTGGCCCGAGATCTTGTACTTGCCGCTGGCCGAGGTGGAGCTGACCGAGGCCTCGTTGAGGAAAAGGAAGGGCGGCTGGATCGGCATCACCGTGCCGATGTGCTCGATGGGGAGGAACTTAGTCGGCTTCGGCAGGGGCAGCCCGCGGACCTTGCAGTCGATGAACGTCTTCACGTCGCCGACCGTCCGAAGATTACGCAACTCCTCGTTGTTGATCGACATCTGGAGCACGTCCTCCACGAGGATCACGATCTCCATCATCGTCAGCGAATCGATCCCCAGGTCCTCGATCAGGCGCAGGTCGTCGTCCGCGTCCTTCAGCTTCACCCGCAGGTCCGGTTCGACGAAGCGCTCAATGACCCCGATCACCACCGCCGGGACGTGGTCGGCGTTCCCCGTCTTCCGAAACTGGATGGCTGCTTCGAAGGTAGAAGGGGAGCAGCGTTTGAGCGATTCCCGGAGCGTCACCTCGTCCTCCGGCGCGAACGGCTTGGGCGCGGGGGCGACCGGCTTGTTCGGCGGCGTTGGCGTGGCGGCTGCGTCTGACATCGTCCGGGGGGTGTATGTCGCGGGGGGCGCGAAAGTAAACCCCATTATTCTCACGGATTCGTCACTTTGGGTCCCGATTTGGCGCGCAACGTCGGCGGCGCGGAAGGGGAAGGGGTCAGGGCGAAACTGGCAACCAGTTGCTACAACACCGTGGGCGCCGTCGCTTGGGAACCAACGGCTGGTTGCAAGTTTCGCCCTGACCCCTTCCGATGAGGTCCGGGGTCGCCGCGCGGCCCCGCTTTCCTCCCTTGCGCATGCGCGCCCCGCCCAACGGTTCCCAGCCCCTTTGCCTGCTCACGCACGAGTTCTTCCCGCAACGGGGAGGGATCGCGACGTTTGCCGAGGAAATGGCCCGGGCGGCCGCCCGGGCGGGCCACGCGGTCGAGGTCTGGGCCCCGCAGGCCGGAGTGACCAAACCTGACTGGCCCTTTCCGGTACGGCCCCTGGATCTCGCCGGTACTCACAATTGGGGATGCCAGATTCGCCTCGCCCGGGTACTGCTGCGCGAGCGACGCCGGCTGCGGCAGTCGACGGTGTACCTCGCGGAGCCGGGACCGATCATGGTTTGGATGCTGATGCAATTAGCTGGCGCTCTGCGGCCGCGGCGGCTGGTGCTGACCCTGCACGGTTCCGAGGTGCTGCGGTTTGCCCACCACCGGTGGCGGCGGCGGCCGGCGGCGCGGCTGTTCTCGCGCGTGGACCGGATCAGCACGCTCACCGGCTACACGGCGGACCTGGTGCGGCAGCATTTTCCGGCCGCGGCGGGCAAATTGGTCCTAACCCCCGGGGCGCTCCGGTCGGACTTCGGGGTGGCGCCGCCGACCGCGCCCCGCGCCGGGATCGGCCGGGTGGTCCTGACCGTGGGGCGCCTGCACCCGCGGAAGGGGCAGCTGCTGACGCTGCAGGCCCTGCAACGCCTGCCGGAGGCCCTGCGGGCGGGCTTGGAGTACCGCGTGGCGGGAACGGAGGCGGATCCGGCCTACGCCCAGACTTTACGGGCGGAGGCGGCGCGGTCCGGGCTCCGGGTGACGTTTTTGGGGGATGTCCCCGACGCGGAGCTACCGGCCGTCTATGCGGGGGCGGACATCTTCGCCCTGACGAGCATCCAGCACGGGCACAGCGTCGAGGGCTTCGGCCTCGTGTACCTGGAGGCTTCGGCCCAGGGGCTGCCGGTGGTGGCGCATGGGGTGGGCGGGGTGGCCGAGGCGGTGGCGCACGACCGGACCGGCCTGTTGGTGCCGCCGGATCGGCCGGAGGAATTGACTGCCGCTTTCGCGCGGGTGTTGGCGGACGGGGCGTTGCGGGAGCGGTTGGGCGCCGAGGGCCGGCGGTGGGCCGGGCGCACCTCCTGGGCGGCGGCGGCGACGACCCTATTCGGACCCGGCCCAGCAACGAACTTATGATCACCTCGACCACGCAGCTGACCGTCCGGTACGCCGAGACGGATATGATGGGGGTGGTGTACCACGGCAGTTACATCCCGTGGCTGGAGGTCGGGCGCACGCAGCTCTTGAAGGAGCTGGGTTTGCCGTACCGACAGTTGGAGGAGTCGGGTTTCCGGCTGCCGGTATTGGAGGTCGCCCTGAAGTACCTCCGGCCGGCGCGGTACGATGACCTCGTGACCGTGGTGACGCGGCTGACCGAGCGGCCGTTGCTGCGGATCCGCTTGGAATACGAGGTGCGGCGGGGGGAGGAGTTGTTGGCGACCGGGTATAGTGTGCACGCGTTCATCGACCTGCAGGGCCGGCCGGTGCGTCCCCCGGCGGCGGTGGTGGCGCTCTTCGCCGCGGCCTTTCCCTAGGCGGTGGACGCGGTCGGGAGGTGGCCGCGGCTGCAGCCGCGGATGCCGGCGGCCGGCTTAGCCTACCTTCGCCGTGATCACGCTCTCCCGGATGCGCCGGTGCCAGGCACGGACCTCCGCGGCCAACTCCCGGGGTACTCCTGCCCGGCGCGCATACTTCGGCCAGGCGCCGATGGCTGTTTGCACCGCATCGGCGAGCTCGGCGAATTCGGCTGAGGTGATTCCAACTTCGCGCCCCATTGTCTCCATCACGCTGAGGTGCGGCCACACCTCGCCGGCGACGCGCAAACCCCGGTCCAGCATTCCAGAGTGAAAGGTGACGTCGAACGCGGGCGTCAGCGCCCA
>JBILWD010000397.1:0-3051 GCA_044370095.1 Opitutaceae bacterium
GATCGCCGGCGCGTGGTGGCTGAGCACGACGTCCGGCTGCTCGCGGCGGAACCAGGCGGTGAAGGCCGGTTGCGCGTACGCCTCGACCACGAGGGGGCGGGTGCGGTCAGTCTTGGGCAGAGACTCCTGGAAGGCCCGGAACGCCGCGCTCCAGCGGAATTGCAGGCGCTCATCCTGCCGGCGTTGGAGGTAAAGCCCGGGCCGGCGGTAACCCCGGGCGTGGAGCAGACGCAGCGCGCCGAGGAGCGAGCGGTACTGGTCCGAGCAGACCGCGTGCAGCCGGGGACGCTCGATGAGGTAGTCCGTGTACACGCCGGTGAAGTGGCCCCAGTCGAGCGCGGAGAGGTCCGGGGGATCCCAGGAGGGGAGCAGCGCCACGGCTCCGATGCCGCGCGACTGCAGGATCGAGCCGAGCCGGGGCACGCTCAGTCCCTCGGTGCCGGCGGTGAAGCGCTCGAGCTTGAAGCCCAGCTCGGCGGCGCGCTCGGCGAGGCCCTGCGCGAGCTTGCCGTGGTACGCGGCCGCACCCTCCGGTCGCTGGGCCTCGTGGAAGTCCACCGCCGCGAGCACTCCGCGGAACTCGCTCCCGCGTGACCGCCGCAGCTCGGACATCAGCGCCCCCGCGAGGGGGTTGCGTCGGTAGCCGGCTGCCTCCGCCGCGCGCCGGACCCGTTCCGCCGTCTGCGGATCCACCCGCGACGAGCCGCGCAGCGCGTCGGAGACGGTGGTGCGGGAGAGGCCAAGCTCCTTCGCGAGCGTGCGCAGGGTGGGGGCGGCGGGGGGCATCTTCGGACTGTCCGCACAGTCCGACGGTCGCCGGGGATGGCAACGTGTTTCTTGTTGCCGAGCGTACGGGTCCGTCCTCGCCTCCGCCTCACCGGCGCCGTGCGCCCGGTCGCCCGGCCCTGATGCTCCTTGGTTCCCTGCACGTCCTCGACGTGGCGATCATCGCCGCGTACCTCCTCGCCGTCCTCTACCTTGGCTACCGGGCGGCGCGCGGGGCGAAGTCGGAGGAGGGCTTTTTCCTCGCGGGCCGCGGGCTGGGAAAACTGTACCAGTTTTTCCTCAACTTCGGGAACTCGACCGAGCCGCAGGGGGCGGTGAGCACCGCGAGCTTCGTCTACCAGCAGGGGGCGCCGGGGTGCTGGCTCTCGTTCCAGACCGTCTTTATGAACCCGTACTTTTGGTTCATGAACGTCTGGTTCCGGCGGGTACGGCTGACCACGCTCTCGGACCTGTTCGAGGAGCGCTTCGCCAGCCGCGGGCTGAGCCTGTTCTACGCCACCTTCCAGATCCTAGTCGCGTGCGTGTTCCTCGGCTTCGGGAACGTCACCGCCTACAAGATCGCCTCCTCGCTGGTGGTAAAGCCCGAGGCCGCGTGGACCGGGGTCGAGCGTGCCGGGGTCGAGGGGTACCGCGAGTGGAAGACCCTCGAGCGCGAGCAGCGCGAGGGCCGGCTCACGCCGGCCGCCCAACCCCGCCTGGAGCAGTTGCGCGACCGCGCGGCGCGGGGGGAGCTGTCCAGCCAAGTGACCCTGCTGGACGATGCCCTTTTTTACGGGGTGTTCACGCTGGTGGTGGGCACGTACATCGTGATGGGCGGGATGGCGGCGGCCGCCGCCAACGAGGGGCTGCAGAGTCTCCTGATGATCGCCTTCTCCGTGATCCTGATTCCGACCGGCCTCGCGGCGATCGGCGGCTGGGCCGAGCTGGGGCGCAAGGTTCCCGCCCACTTCTTCGATTTGTTCGGGTCCGGGGGCGCGGGCCAGTTCTCGGTGCTGGGTCTCGTGGCCATTCTGCTGGTCAGCGTGGTCCAGAATGCTGGCCTGAGCCACAATATGGGCATCTGCGGCTCGGCCCGGGACGAGTTCGCCGCGCGCTCGGGGGTCTCCGGCACCTACCTGAAGCGGCTCATGATCATCCTCTGGGCCTTCGCCGGCCTGATCGCGGTGGCGCTGTTCGGCCCCGGCGGGCTCTCCGACCCGGACACCGCATGGGGCGCGATGTCCAACCGGCTGCTCGGCCCGGGCCTCGCCGGCCTGATGCTCGCCGGCGTCATCGCGGGCACGATGTCGACCCTCGCGGCCAAGGCCCTCGCCATCTCCTCCCTCTTCGTCCGCAACGTGTTCCGCCAAGTCTGGCCCGACCTTTCGGAGGTTCAGGGCGTCTTTCTCGCGCGCTGCACCATCGTCGCGGTGCTGGTTCTCGGCACGGTCGCCGGGTGGCTGATGCGGGACTTTTTCTCGATCATCAACTTGGTGCTCACCGTGAACCTGCCGTTCGGAGCCGCCGTGCTGGTAACCTTCTTCTGGCGGCGAGTCACCGCCGCGGCCGTCTGGTGGTGCGTCCTCCTCACGACGCTGGTGGTGCTGGTGGTGCCGTGGACGGCCTCGCACTTGCCCGGCCTGCGCGACCACCCGGCGTTGACCGCCGCCGCTGGGGCCCCGGGCGCCGCGCCGGTTCCGGTGTTTTTCAACCAGGTGGTGCGCGCCCGCCCCGGGGACCCGACCAGCCCGCTGGTGGCCGGCCCCGGCCTGAACCGCTTCAACCTCGAGGGCTGGTTGCTTGCCCAGTGCGGCATCGACCTGGCCGGCCGTTCCCGCACCGAACGGGTCACGCTCCAGTTCCTCTTCGACGCCGCGTTTCCGTTCCTGGTGCTGCTGGGCGTGAGCCTGGTGACGCGCCCGACCGATCCGGCGCGGGTCGCCCGCTTTTACGGGCGGATGAAGACGCCAGTGGGCGCGACGCCCGAGCTGGAGCGGGCAGCACTCGCAGAGACGGAGCGCCGACCGGACCGCTTCGACCACGCCAAGCTGTGGCCGCGTTCCAACTGGGAGTTCTGCCGCTGGGACCGGGTGGACACGCTCGGCTTCCTTGGCTGCTGCGCGCTGTCGGGCACGATCGTGCTGCTGTTGGTCGCGCTACTCCGCTGGGCCGCGCCCTGAGCGGCGCCGGGTGCGTCTGGGCGGGCCGCTTTGGGCTGGGCAACTTCCGGCCGTGGCGTTCGTCTCCTCCCTGCATGAGACTGCCCCTCGCCGCCCTGCTGGTGCT
>JBILWD010000398.1:0-3048 GCA_044370095.1 Opitutaceae bacterium
CGAGCAGTACGAAGGGCTCCAGGCGATCGCCACCGCCGCCACCTACGCCGCCGTCAATGACGCGCGCTCCAAGGGCCACGAAGTGGAGATCAACTACAACGCCAGCCGGTTCTGGACGATCAGCGGATCGGTCACCCAGACGGAATCGATCAACACGGCGGCCGGCGCCGCGGTGGACCAGTACATCGCGGCGCGGATACCGCTGTGGACCTCGCTCGAGGATCCCCGGTTCACCCGCACGACCCAGACGATCGGCGGCGTCACCACGCCCTACGCGACCGGCCCGGTAAATCTCCCCGTCGGCCCGACCGGGCACCTGCTGTGGTGGCACATCAAGGGTGCGCCCTTCAACACGGTGGCCGGCTACAACGCCACCCAGTCGGCCGCCGACAACTTCGCGGTGAACGTCGATGCCCCGATGGCCGTGTTCCGCGCCCTGATCGGCCGGCCCCGGCCCCAGATCCGCAAGTACTCCGCGAAGTTCAACACGCGCTACCAGCTCGCGGGCCTCACCGAGCACCGCATCCTGCGGAACCTGAGCGTGGGCGGCTCCCTCCGCTACGAGAGCAAGGGCTCCATCGGCTTCTACGGCCTCGGCTACACGCCGGGCCTCGACCTCACCCTGCCGCAGAACAAGATCCTGCAACTCGATCCGAACCGGCCGATCTACTCGCCGGAGCAGGTCTACGTCGACCTGTTCGCCAGCTACCGCCTGCGGCTGCTCCGCGACCGGGTCCGGGCGAACGTCCAGCTCAACGTGAAGAACGCGCAGGAAAGCGGGGGCGGACTCCAGAAGACGCAGGCCTTCTTCGACGGCCGGGCCGCGACCTACCGCATCATGGACCCGCGACAGTTCATCCTGAGCGTCGCCTTCGAACTGTAGCCGCGGGCCCGCGCCCCCGGATCGAACGGCCGTCACCCCCGGCGGCCGGCCGTTTTCCTTGGCCGCGGCGGCGGTGGCAGCGGCCTTCCCCATCCGTCTTGCCGCCGGTTCGCCGCCGCCATTGCCTCGGCTCGCCCCCATGCCCGCGCCGGCCCGCCCCGCTCCGCCCGCCCCCTGCCGTACCGGCGTCGGTACGCCGCGGGCCGCCTCGGGGGCGCTGTTCTGGCTGCTGCTGGCCCTGACGCTGCTCGCCTACGGGCCCAGCCTTGCGGGCGGATTCCTCTGGGATGACGCCGGCCACGTGACCAGTCCCGCGCTGCAATCATGGGCGGGGCTGGCGCGGATCTGGACGGAGCCGGGCGCCACGCAGCAGTACTATCCGCTGCTGCACTCCGCGTTCTGGCTGGAGCATCAGCTCTGGGGCGATGCGCCGCTCGGTTACCGGTTGGTCAATGTGCTGTGGCACACGCTGTCGGCGTGGCTGCTGATCGGGCTGCTGCGCCGGCTGGCGGTGCCTGGCGCCGTGTTGGCGGGCTTCCTTTTCGCGCTCCACCCGGTGGCCGTGGAATCGGTCGCGTGGATCGCCGAGCAGAAGAACACCCTCTCCACGCTCTGCTGCCTCGCGGCGGCCCTCGCATGGCTGAGGTATGAGGAAGACCGCCGTCCCGCGCGCTACGCCGCGGCGAGCGCGTGGTTCCTCGCGGCGCTGCTCACCAAGACCGTCACGGCGACGCTGCCCGCGGCGCTGCTCGTGATCGCCTGGTGGCGGCGCGGCCGGATCACATGGCGCGACGACCTCCGGCCCCTGCTGCCGTGGCTGGTGGCGGGCGTGGCGGCCGGGCTGTTCACCGTCTGGTTCGAGCGGAACGGCATCGGCGCCCAGGGCGCGGGGTTTGAGCAGGGGTTGCTGGCGCGGACGCTGCTCGCCGGGCGCAACCTTTGGTTCTACCTCGGCACGCTGCTCTGGCCCGCGAACCTCGCGTTCCACTATCCGCCGTGGTCGGCTGACCCCTCCCGGGCCGCGCACTACCTGCCGGCCGGCGCGGCACTCCTGCTGCTGGCCGGGCTGGCCTGGCACGCCCGGCGGCAACGCGGACCGCTCGCGGCGGCCCTGCTTTTCGGCGGCCTGCTGTTCCCGGCGCTGGGGTTCTTCAACGTCTACCCGTTCCTCTTCTCGCCGGTGGCGGACCACTTCCAATACCTCGCCAGCCTCGCCGCCTTCGCGCTCCTTGCCGCCGGCCTGACGCGGGCCGTTCACGGAGGGATGCGCACTTGGAGCCGTCCCCAGGTCCTGACCGCGGGCACGGTGCTCGTCGCGGGGCTCGGAACCCTGACCTGGGTGCAGAGCCGCCACTACGCGGATTCCGTCGCACTTTACCGCGCGACCCTGGAGCGATCCCCCGACAGCTGGATCGCGCAACACAATCTGGCCGTCGAACTCGCCGCCCGGGGTGACCCCGGCGCGGCGTTGCCGCACGCGCGGCGCGCCGTCGAGCTGAAGCCCGACTTCCCCGCTGCCCTGAATAACCTTGCCGACAACCTGGCGCGGACCGGCCAGCCGGCCGCGGCGCTACCGCTGATCGAGCGCGCCCTCCAGCTGCAACCGAAGTTCGCGCGCGCCGAGAACACCCACGGCGTCGCGCTCGCCCTGCTCGGCCGCCGCGAGGAGGCCGCCCGGCGTTTCCAGCGCGCGATCGAGCTCGAGCCGGCACTCGCCGAGGCCCATCACAACCTCGGGCTGACGCATGCGGAGTCCGGCCGGCTGGAGGCGGCGATCGCCTGTTTCGCGCGCACGCTCCAACTGCAGCCGAACCACGCCGGGGCGGAACTGAATTGGGGCCTGGCCCTCGCGCTGGGGGATCGCCTCGGGGAGGCCCGCGCCCATTTCGAGCGCGCGCTGGAGCTCGAACCGGAATCGGCTTCCGCCCTGCAGCTTTACGCCCGGGTCCTGCTGCGCGCGGGCGAGCTGGAGGCGGCAGCGGTCCACCTGCGCGGCGCCTTCGAGCTGGAGCCGAATCGGCCGGGCCTGCGGGAGGAATTGCAAGCGACGCTCGAACGCCTCGGCAGGAGGTAGACTAGGCCGCGGAGCATTTCCCGAGGAATGGTGGACGCTCGCGGACTCGAACCGCGGACCCCCTGCGTGTGAAGCAGGTGCTCTAACCAAC
>JBILWD010000142.1:0-9460 GCA_044370095.1 Opitutaceae bacterium
CTCGTGCCGGATCACCAACGGGCTAGAGAAGGCCTTGCGGAAATCGCCGTCGCGGATCGGCTTCCCCTCGGGGGTCAGGTCCTGGAAGTCGATGGACCGGTCCGTGCGCCAGACCGTGCGCCCGGTGCGTTTGTCCAGCGCCACCACGTACTGCTGGTCCGCTCCATCGAAGTGCAGCAGCAGCAGGCCCTCCCAGAGTGTGGGCGACGAGCCGGCGCCGCGCCAGTGATTGCAGGGCAGGTCGCGGCGCTCCCAGAGCACCTCCCCGGTCGCGGTGTCGAGGCACGCCGTGCCCGGCGATCCGAAGGTGACGTACACCCGGCCCGGCTCGATCGCCGGCGTGGGAGAGGCGTAGCTGTTGAATTTGTCCGCGTACTGCGGCTCCGCGACGGTGAACAGCTTGCGGTCGTGGAGGACGCGCCCCGTCTCCTGGTCCACCGCTAGCACCGAGAGCTCACGGCCGTCCTCGGTCGCGGTCGTCAGCCACACCTGACCGCCCAAGACGACCGGCGAGGACCAGCCCTTGCCGCGCAGGGGGGTCTTCCAACGCACGTTTTCCGTCTCGCTCCAGCGCTCGGGCAGGCCCTCGGCGGTGGACATTCCCTGGCCGGTCGGGCCACGGAATTCCGTCCAGCCGGCCTCCGGGGCGGCGGCCACAACGGGGGAAAAGGAGGCGAGGAACAGGGCGGCGAGGCGGGCGGGGCGCATACGGGGTAGGGCGCAAGCCTCGGGATCCGGACGGCGGCGGCAACCAAAACCCGCCCGGACGCAGTTGACCCGGCGCGCGCCGCCGCGCACCGTCACGCCACCCCGCGCCCCCGCCCGATGCCCACCGTCCGACCCGCCCTGCTGCTTGCCGGCCTGCTCGCGTTGCCCCGCGCCGCGACGGCCGCCGACGCCCCCTCTGTTTCCTTCAACGAGCAGATCCGGCCGCTGCTGGCGCAGAACTGCCTCGCCTGCCACGGGCCGGACGCCGCCCATCGGAAGGCCGGCCTACGCCTCGACGATCCCGCCAACGCGACCGCGGAGCGCCGCGGGGTGCGGGCCATCGTGCCCGGTGACCCAGAGGCCTCGGAGCTCTGGCAGCGCGTCATCAGCCCGCACGCCGACGAGGTGATGCCCCCGCCCGAGGCCCACAAGCCGCCCCTCCCGCCCGAGCAGCGTGCGCTGCTGCGCCGGTGGATTCAGGAGGGCGCGCAGTACCAAGCGCACTGGGCCTTCCTGCCCGTCGCGCGCGCCCCCCTTCCGGCGGCCGCCGGCGGCGCCGCGGAACACCCGGTCGACCGTTTCATCGGCCCGCGGCTCGCCGCCCGCGACTGGTCACTCTCCGCCGAGGCGCCCCGCGAGACCCTCATCCGCCGCCTCAGTCTCGACCTCACCGGCCTTCCCCCCACCCCAGCGGAGGTCGACGCCTTCGTCGCCGACCGCGCTCCGGGCGCGTACGAGCGCGTGGTCGACCGCCTGCTCCAGTCGCCGCGGTACGGCGAGAACTTTGCCCGGCCGTGGCTCGACGCGGTCCGCTACGCCGACACCCACGGCCTGCATCTGGACAACGTCCGCACCATCTGGCCCTACCGCGACTGGGTGGTGTCCGCCTTCAACCGCAACCTGCCCTTCGACCGGTTCACGATCGAGCAACTGGCGGGCGACCTCCTGCCGGATCCGACCATCGACCAACTAGTCGCCTCAGGCTATAACCGCAACCACCTCTCCACCTCCGAGGGCGGGTCGATCGAGGCGGAGGCGGAGGCGCGCAACACCGCCGACCGCGTGGACACCACCGCGGCCGTGTTCCTCGGGCTCACGGCGAGCTGCGCCTCGTGCCACGATCACAAGTTCGACCCGCTGTCGCAGAAGGACTACTACGCCTTGGGCGCCTTCTTCAAGGGACTGGCCGACCGTTGCTGGGACGGCAATGTGCGCATCTCCGCGCCCATCGTGGTCATCGCGCCCGACGAGGCCACGCAGCGGCGCATCGCGGAGCTCGACGCCCGGGCCGGCCCGCTGGAGGCGGCCGTGAGCGCCCGGGCCGCCGCGCTGGCGGACGAGGGCGCCGACGGCAGCCCCGGCCCGCGCAGCCAGAGCCGGGGCCGCAAGAGCACTGGGGCGGTCACCTACGAAGTCGTGTGGGCCGAGGACTCCGACCTGCCGACGCCAGCCACCGTGCTCGGCCCGCCGCCGCCCGGGGAATGGCGGGAGGGCAGCGGCGTGCCCGTGGCCGGCGGCCGTCGCGCGCTGCGGGTCGAGGGCGACGTAGAACGCCCGGTGCTCTTCACCGCGGGCGACGTGAACCTCGTGGTGCGCACCGCGGCCACGGCGTACGTCCACTTGCATCCCGACCCCGCCCAGCCGCCGCGCGCGGTAAGCGTCGAGTTCCTCACCGAGGAGGGCGCGCGCCGGATGATCTGGGGCGACCCACAGGCGTTCGGACCGGAGATCGCGCGCAACGCGCTGCACGCCGGTCCTCTGCCCCCGGCCGGACAGTACACGCGGCTCGAGCTCTCCGCCTGCGACTCCGAGGTGCGCGAGGGCCAGGCGTATACCGGCATCCGAATCGCCCAGCGAGGTGGCGCCGCCTGGTGGGACCGCGCAGGCGCCGTCCTCACCAGCCCCAGCGCGGCTCAGGACCCCCTGCTGTCCCAGGGCGCGTGGGTGAACAGTCTGCGGACCGGGGCCCGCGCCTTCTCCACTCAGCAGTTACGCCACGACATCAACTTCCTCGTGGGCCTCTCGGGCACGCAGCAGGTGGGCGAGGAGAAGGAAAGGATCGCGCGCTTCCACCGCGACTTTATCTATGGGCCGATCCGCGGCGAGCTGGAGCCCGAGGCCCACGCCGCGCGACGCGTGATGGCCGAGCAGATCGCCTACGAGCAAAAGTTTCCGCTCTCCCCCATTTCCCGGGAGTTGGCGGAACCCCGGCCGGCCCACGTGCTGAAGCGGGGCCAGTACGACCAGCCAGGGGAACTCGTGACCCCAGCGACCCCCTCCTTCCTCCCGCCGCTCCAGACCCGCGGCGCCCGGCCCGACCGGCTCGACTTCGCCCGCTGGCTGGTGGACGCCCGCCATCCGCTCACCTCCCGCGTCACCGTGAACCGCTTCTGGGGGCAGCTGTTCGGCGCGGGCCTCGTGCGCACGCCCGCGGACTTCGGCCTGCAGGGCGAGCCGCCGACGCATCCCGAGCTGCTCGACTGGCTCGCGGCGGAATTCCAAGGAAGCGGCTGGGATGTGAAGGCCCTCGTGCGCCTGCTGGTCACCTCGCGCACCTACCGGCAGGACGCGCGCGTCGCGCCGGCGCTCCTCGAGGGTGACCCGGAGAACCGGCTGCTGGGCCGGGGACCGCGCCTGCGGCTCGACGCCGAGGTGCTGCGGGACCAGGCGCTGGCGCTAGGCGGCCTGCTGCGGCCGGAGATCGGCGGGCCGCCGGTGCGGCCCTACCAGCCGGTGAACATCTGGGAACCCGTCGCCTTCGGCGGGAGCAACACCAAGGTCTACGTGCAAGACCAGGGCCCGGCGCTCTACCGCCGCAGCCTGTACACCTTCTGGAAGCGCACCGCCCCCGCGCCGGCGATGAGCACCTTTGACGCGCCCGCCCGCGAGACCTTCTGCGTCGCCCGCGCCCGTTCCAACACCCCCCTGCAAGCCCTCGCTCTGATGAACGACGTGCAGCAGTTCGAGGCCGCCCGCGGCTTCGCGGAGCGCCTGCTCCTGCCCGCTCGGCCGGAGGCAGAACGGCTCGCCGAGGCGTTCCGCTATGCCACGGCGCGCTTCCCCACGCCGGCGGAATCTGCCCTGCTCGCCCGCAACCTCGCGCGGCACCGGGAACACTTTGCCCGCCACCCCGAGGCCGCCCGCGAGGTGATCCGCAACGGCGAGTCGACGCCCGCCGCAGGCCTAGAGCCAGGCGAGTTCGCCGCCTGGACGATGGTCACCAACCTGCTCCTCAACCTCGACGAGGTCATCAACCGGAACTGAGCCGATGAACCCCTGCCACGACTACCTGCGCCAACTGACCCGCCGGCAGTTCTTCTCCGGCGCCGGCCTCTCTCTCGGCGGCCTCGCCCTCGCCCAGCTCGCCGGCCGCCTCGGCGCCGCGCCCCGGCCTGGCAACCCCCTGGACGCCCGCGTCCACCCGCCGCTCCCGGGCCTCCCGCACTTCGCGCCCCGCGCCAAGCGCATCATTTACCTGCATATGAACGGCGGGCCGTCGCAGCTCGACACCTTCGACTACAAGCCGGGGCTGCAGGAGCGCTTCGACCAGGAATTGCCCGACTCCATCCGCCAGGGCCAGCGCATCACCACGATGACGAGCGGGCAGACCCGCTTCCCCGTCGCCCCCTCGCTCTTCAAGTTCGCCCGCCACGGCCAGAGCGGTGCCTGGGTGAGCGAGCTGCTGCCGTGGACCGCCAAGGTGGTGGACGACCTCGCCATCGTGCGCAGCGTGCACACCAACGCGATCAACCACGATCCGGCCTGCACGTTCCTGATGACCGGCAGCGAGATCCCTGGCCGCGCCAGCCTCGGGGCCTGGCTCAGTTACGGGCTCGGCAGCGAAAACAACGACCTGCCCGCCTTTGTTGTCCTCACCCCTAAGTTCTCGCCGAAAGTCGCCGCGCAGGCCCTCTTCACCCGGATGTGGAGCAGCGGCTTCCTGCCCACGCGCCACCACGGCGTCGCCCTCCGCGCGCAGGGCGACCCCGTCCTGTTCCTCGAGAACCCGAACGGCGTCGACGCCGCCACCCGGCGCTCGATGCTCGACGCGCTCTCCGGCTTCAACCAGCTCAACCACGAGCGCTACGGCGACCCCGAGACCCTCACCCGCATCGCCCAGTACGAGATGGCCTTCCGAATGCAGACCAGCGTGCCGGAACTCACCGACATCCGCGACGAGTCCCCGGCCACCCTCGACCTTTACGGGCCCGGCGTGAAGGAACCCGGCTCCTTCGCCGCCAGCTGCCTGCTCGCGCGCCGCCTCGCCGAACGCGACGTGCGGGTGGTGCAGATCAACCACCGCGGCTGGGACCAGCACGGCACCCTGCCCGAACACCTGCGCATCCAGTGTCGGGACACCGACCAGGCCTGCTACGGGCTGATCGCCGACCTCAAACAGCGGGGGCTGCTCCAGGACACGCTCGTCATCTGGGCGGGCGAATTCGGCCGCACGGTCTACAGCCAAGGGACGCTGACCCGCACCAACTACGGGCGCGACCACCACCCGCGCTGCTTCACCGTCTGGCTCGCCGGCGGCGGCATCAAGGGCGGCGTGGTGTACGGCGAGACTGACGATTTTTCCTACAATATTACTCGCGACCCAGTGCACCTCAACGACCTGAATGCGACGTTGCTGCACTGTCTCGGGCTCGACCACTTGCGATTCACCTACCGGGCACAGGGACTCGATATGCGCCTGACCGGGGTCGAGCCTGCGCAGGTGGTCAAGGGGCTCCTCGCCTGAGCCTCCGGGCGCGCAAGCACGCTTGCCCTCCGCTCCGCGCCGCTTTCATCCTCCCCTCCCTCCGCCCCGCGAATCCACCCATTCCCCACCACCCAACTCCCGTTATGCGCTTCGGCATCAACTCGTTCCTGTTCACCTCGCCGTTCACCACCGAGAGCTCCGCCCTGTTCCGCCAGTTCCGGCGCTGGGGCTTCGACACCGTTGAGATCCCGATCGAGGACCCCTCGCACATCGACCCGGCGAAGGTCCGCGCGGCGGCCGACAAGGCCGGGATCGCCATCGGCAGCGTCTGCGCGTGCATGGGCCCCGGCCGTGACTTCCGCGGCACCGCCGAGGAGCAAGCCACCGCGATGACCTACTGCAAGGCGCTGATCGACCAGGCCGTCGTCCTCGGCTGTCCCTCGCTCATCGGGCCCGTCTACTCCGTCGTCGGCAAGGCCGACGCGGTGGAGCCCACGCAGCAGAAGCAGGAGTGGGCACTGGTGGTGAAGAACCTGAAGGAACTCGCCGCCTACGCCCGCGCCAAGGGGGTCACGATCTGCATCGAGCCGCTCAACCGGTTCGAGACCGACTTCCTCAACACCTGCGACCAGGGCCTGCGCCTGGTCCGCGCGGTCAAGTCCCCCGCCGTGAAGCTCCACCTCGACACGTTCCATATGAACATCGAGGAGAAGGATCAGGCGGCCGCGATCCGGAAGGCCGGCAAGCTGCTCGGCCACTTCCACGCCTGCGGCAGCGACCGCGGCACGCCGGGCGGAGACCACATCGCCTGGCCCTCGATCGTGAAGGCGCTGAAGGCGGTGGGTTACAAGGGCGACGTGGTGATCGAGTCATTCACCACCGACGTGAAGGTCATCGCCCGCGCCGCCGCGATCTGGCGCCGCATCGAGCCGCGCCGCAACGACATCGCGGTCAAGGGCCTCGCCTTCCTGCGCAAGGCCTTCCGCTGAGCCGCCGTTCCCGTCCGATGCTCCGCACGCTGCTGTGGGCCGCGCTCGCGGCCGGCGCCTGCGCCGCGGAGCCGCCGGCGCCGCCCCTCGTGCTGTTCGTCGCCGGCGAGCCCAGCCACGGGCCCGGCGAGCACCGCTTCCCCACCGGCTCGCGCCTCCTCGCCGACGCGCTCGCCGCCTCGGGCCTGAAGCTGCGCACCGCCGTCGTCCAAGGTTGGCCGGAGCCGGCCCGGATCGCGGAGGCCGCGTCGCTCGTGCTGTTCTCCGACGGCCTCGAGCGCCACGTCGCGCGGGACCAGGCGGACGCCCTCCGCCGGCACGTCGCCGCCGGCCGCGGCCTCGCGGTGCTGCACTTCGCGCTAGAGCCGGCGCCCGGAGACCTAGCGGATGCGCTCCTCGCGCTCCTTGGCGGCCGCTTCGAGGCCGATTGGTCCGTCAACCCGGTCTGGCGCCCGCCGGTGGTCCTCCTGGCCGCGCACGAGGTGACCCGCGGCGTACGTCCGTTTTCCGTCGAGGACGAATGGTACTACCACCTGCGGTTGTCGCCCCGCGTGGTCCCTGTCCTGCAGGCCCAGCCGACGCTCGCGACCCTCGGGCAGGACGGCCCCCGGTCCGGCAACGCCGCCGTGCGCGCGGCGGTCGCACGGGGCGAAACGCAGACCCTTGCGTGGGTGCACACCGCGGCGGGCGGGCGCACATTTGGGTTCACCGGCGGCCATTTTCACCGTAACTGGTGGGAGATGAACTTCCGCACCCTCGTCCTGAACGCGCTGGTCTGGACCGCCGGCATCGCCGTCCCGGCCGCCGGCGTGGCCTCCTCCCTCGATCCCGCCCCTAAGTACGCGACCGTCGACGAGGCGATTGCACGCGGCGACCTCGAGGACGTGCGGCTCCACGTGAAGCTGCGGCCGGCGGCGGTGCAGGGCAACCCGGACGCAGCCCTCGCGCCGCTGCACCAGGCAATTTTGCGCAACCGGAACGAGATCGCCCTTTTCCTGCTCGAGGCGGGCGCGGGCGTCGACAACCCCGACCGGAGCCGGCGGACTCCGCTACACCTCGCGGTCGAGCGGGGTAACCTCCCCCTAGTCGAGGCGCTGCTGGCCCGGCGCGCTCAGCCCGACGAGCTCGACAAGCTGGGCTGGACGCCCCTGCACCACGCCGCGGCGAAGGACCGGGTGGCGATCGCCCGGGCGTTGCTCAAGGGAGGCGCCCGCGCGGGATCGCTAAGCGAGCGAGGCGGCACTCCCCTCCACGAGGCGGCCGCCAGCGGCAGCGCCGAGATGGTCCAGTTGTTTCTGACCGCCGGGGTCGACCCGAAAGTGGTCTCCAAGCTCGGCGTAACCGCGCTCGACATCGCCCGTGAGTTCCGGAACGAGGCCGCCATCGGGCTGCTGGCGCCGCTGACGCCCGCGCGCTGAGGAAGCGGCGTGGCCCGCGCCGGGGGCTTTTCTGTTTGCGCTCCCCGGGGCGCTCGCGTTTTCCCTTCCCGGCAACAGGGCCCCACGGGCCCGGTTGCGCGCTCCGCAACCATGTCCCTGCCACCCTTTTCCAGCCGCCTCCTCGCCGACGTGGGCATTTCCTTCGGTGACGAGGGCAAAGGCCGGCTCATCCCGGAAATCGCCGACGAGCTGCGCGGCACGCCCCACCCGGTCTCCGCGGTGCTCAAGGTCAATGGCGGGGCCAACTCGGGCCACACCGCCGGAGGCATCAAGCTAAACCTCCTGCCCGCGGGCGTGGTGGTGCGCGACGCGGCCCACCTTTGCGTGGGGTGTGGCGTCGTGGCGGACCCGCGCAAGCTCTGGTGGGAGACCCGCCCCCTTGAACTCAAGGGCCACGCGATCCTGTCCCGCTTGCGGATCGACGAGCGCGCGCTGGTCGCGGACCTCACCCACCGCCTGCTGGATCTGGCGTGGGAACACTACCGGGTGGAGGTGCTGCGCGAGGAGGCGCGAGGCTCGACCGGCCGCGGGATCACCCCGGCCTATCTGGACGAGGTCGGCCAACAGCAGATCACCTTCAGCGAGTTCCTCGGCGACCGGGAAACCTTCGCGCGCAAGCTCGCCCAGCGCGCGGACCGCGCCTGCCGTACGATCCAGCACGTCTGCCGGGTACCCGCGAACGTCTGGGCGGGATTCTTCGAGAGCCTGGGCGCCGCCGAGCGCCGGGCCAACGCCGAGGGCCTCGCGCTTGGCGTGTTCCCCGAGGCGGAGTTCGACTTCACCCGCTTCCGCGGCGCGGAGCCCTTTACCCTCGACCTAGCGGCGCTCACGGAAGCGTACTGGTCCGCCGGCCACGCGCTGGCGGCTAACGTCACTGAGGTGCGGGAACTGATCCTCGGCGAACTGGCCGCCGGCCGCACGGTGATCGGAGAGTTCGGCCAAGCCTACTGGCTCGACAAGCGCCACGGCTTCTCGCCGAACGTCACCGCCTCCCACACCTACACGCCCGAGCTGTTCGAGAGCGCGGGCATCCCAGTGCAGCACGTCCACACCTTCGGGGTCGCGAAGGCCTACGACACCAAGGTCGGCACGCACACGTTCCTCACGCGGATGGAGGACGGCCATCCCCTCGCGGAGAAGCTGAAGCTGCTGGAGTTCGGCACCAGCACGGGCCGCCAGCGAATGGTCGGCTGGTTCGATGCCGTGGAAAAGGGCGACGCCCTGCGTTACGGGGGCTTCCACGACCTGATGATCAACAAGTCCGACGCGCTCAGCCACGAGGGGGCCTGGCGCGGCGACCTGCTGATCTGCACCGCCTACGAGGACGCGCACGGCCGCCGGCACACGCACGTGCCCCGCAACGAGGCGGTCCGCCGCACGCTCCGCCCCGTCTATTCGCGGCACGAGGGCTGGTCCGGTGATCTCTCCGTGATCCGGCGCTTCGCCGACCTGCCCGCCGCCGCCCGCCGTTACGTCGCGGCGATGATGGGTGCGATTGTCGACACCGCCTACGCGGGCGGCCCCCGGCCGGCGGACGACCGCCTGCCCAACCTGCGTTACCTCGGGGTCGGCCCGGAACCGGCGCAGATCATCAAGGACGTGCCAGCCACCGCTGCACT
>JBILWD010000143.1:0-9456 GCA_044370095.1 Opitutaceae bacterium
TCGCTTGGCTGGGCGTGCACGTCGCGCTGGTCGCCTTCGCCCTCGTGCTGGTCCGGCACAACCGGTTTGCGCTTTCGTCCGAGCAGGGTAACTGACCGCCAATACCTGATCCCATGGCCGACCTGATCCCCTTCACCCGCCGCAGCTTCCTCAGCACCAGCGCCAAGCTCGGTGCGGTGGCCGCGGCCGCCCCCTACATCTCCCGGGCCGCCGAGGTGGGCGCCAAAGGCGCTGACACGCTCAACGTGGCCATCATCGGCTGCGGCGAAGAAGGCCGCATCCTCGCGAACGCCGCGATGCCCATTCCGGGCATTCGCTTCGCCGCGGTGTGCGACATCTGGCCGTACAACCTCACGCGGACCGAGCGCCTGCTGAAGAAGTTCAACCACCCGGCGCAGCCCTTCGAGGACTACAAGGACCTCCTCGCCAATACGAAGGACCTCGACGCGGTGCTCATCGCGACGCCGGACTTTATGCACGCCGAGCAGACGGTCGCCGCCCTCAAGGCCGGCAAGCACGTCTACTGCGAGAAGCTGATGTCCAACACGGTGGAGGGCGCGCGCTCGATGGTGGTGGCCGCCCGGGAGGCGAAGAAGCTGATGCAGGTGGGCCACCAGCGCCGGAGCAACCCGCGCTACCAGCACGCCCGCGAGAAGATCGTCCGCGAGGGCAAACTCCTCGGCCGGATCACCAACATCAGCGGCCAGTGGCACCGCGCCGTTTCCGACGACTACGGCTACCCGAACGGCCAGGCCATCCCGGAGGCGAAGCTGCAGAAGTACGGCTACGCCAATATGCACGAGTTCCGCAACTGGCGCTGGTTCCGCAAGTACGCCGGCGGCCCGGTCTCCGACCTCGGCGCGCACCAGATCGACATCTACAACTGGATCCTCGGGGCCAACCCGCGCTCCTGCATCGCCTCCGGCGGCGTCGACTACTACAAGAACCACGAGTGGTACGACAACGCGTACATCATCTTCGAGTACCCGACCAAGGACGGCCTCGTCCGCGCCCAATATCAGGTGCTCACGACGACCAGCGCCGGCGGCGGCTACCACGAATACTTTATGGGCGACGAGGGCGCGCTGAAGATGTCCGAGAACCCGCGCTTCACCAAGCTGTACCGCGAAGCCCGCGCCCCCGAATGGGAGCCGTTCGTGGCCAAGGGCTACATCCTGAAGCCCGAGACCGGCGAGGGCGCCGCCGCCCCGGTCAAGCCTTGGGAAAAGCCCGGGGTCAAGAAGCTCGCCGGACCCGCCCCCCGCGGAGCCACCGTCGATGTCCGCGAGACGGCTCAGCTCTCCGCCTGGGACATCCCCGTCACCCTCGACAAGGCGATCCACCAGCCGCACCTCGAGAACTTCTTCGACGCGATCCGCAAGGGTACGCCGTTGAACTGCCCCCCCGACGAGGCGTTCGCCTCGGCGGTCACCGTCCTAAAGGTGAACGAAGCCATCGCCGCCAAGAAGGAACTCACCTTCACGCCGCAGGACTTCATCGCCTAAGGTTACCCACCCCCGCGGTCTCGCGACCCCGGGGGTGTTTTTTCCCGTAGCCAAGCCCCCCACCCCGCGTCTTTCCTTTCCACGTTCCTATGCACTCCCGCCACCTCCCCCTCCTCCTCTCCGCCCTGCTCGGAGCGACCGCCTTCGCCGGCGCCCCCGGCAAGGTTCCCCTCGCCGTCGAGTACCCGAAGCCGCTCTTCGCGGGCACGCCCCGCCCGATCTCGCTGTCCAACCTTGAACCCGCCGGAGCCAAGCGCGCGGACATTATGGTCTCGGCCGAGTCAAAGCTGCTCTCCCGCGGCAAGAAGGTGACCAGCAGCGACTCCCTCCCCGTCATCGGAGAGCTGTCGTTCATCACCGACGGCGACAAGACCGGTATCGACGGCGCCTACGTGGAGCTCGGGCCCAACACGCAGTGGGTCCAGGTCGATCTCGGCGCCTCCGCGAAGATCGACGCCGTCGCGGTGTGGCACTTCCACTCCCAGGCCCGCGTCTACCACGACGTCGTGGTCCAGATCTCGGATGATCCGGAGTTCAAGAAGGGCGTGAAGACCATCTTCAACAACGACGACGACAATTCGTCCAAGCTCGGCAAGGGCGGGGAGAAGTCCTACGTCGAGACCAACCACGGACGGGTGCTGCCGGCCGATGGCGCCACCGGCCGCTACGTCCGCCTGTACAGCAACGGCAATACCTCCGACGAGCTGAACCACTACTGCGAGATCGAGGTGTTCGGCGTCGCCAAGTAAGTCCCGCTCCCCCTTCTGGCCGGCCGCCCCGCGCGGCCGGCCTTTTTTGTGCCCGCGGCGCGGCGGGTTGGTGCTGACAAGTCCCGCGCCCTCGCCCAGCGATGGGGCGTGCCCCCCGCCCTCCTGCGCTGCCTCCCGCTGGCCCTCCTGGCCGCCGCGGCGCTCTGGCTGCGCACCCACGACCTCGACCAACGGCCGATGCACGCGGACGAGGCCAACCAAGGGGTCAAGACGGGCGAACTGGTAGAGGCGGGACGCTACGCTTTCGATCCGCGCGACCACCACGGGCCAACCCTCTACTACCTCGGCGCTGCCGTCGCCACACTGCGCGGGCAGGCGACTTTGGCCGTACTCGACGAGACCTCGCTGCGCCTCGTCCCCGCGCTCGCTGGAGCGCTGGCCGTCCCACTGCTGGTCCTCTTGGCCCGCCGGCGCGAGCCCGGCGGAGCGGGACTCAGCGGGCCCGCAGCGCTGGCCGCAGGTGCCTTTCTCGCCCTCGCCCCGCCCGCGGTCTACTACAGCCGCTACTTCATCCAGGAAACCCTGCTCGCGACCGCCACGCTGGCCGTCGCCTTCGCCCTGCGGTGCTGGTGGCACTCCGGGCTGACCCGCTGGGCGGTCGCCGCGGGCGCGGGCGTGGGTTTTATGCAGGCGACCAAGGCCAGCACGCCGCTCTTCCTCGCGGCTGCGGCCATCGCCTTGCTGCTCTGCCGCGGCGCCGCCCGCCCGGCCAGCCCGCGGCTTCGCCGCGACCTGCTCGCCGGCCTCGGCGCGGCCGCCGTCACCGCCGCGCTCCTCTACTCCTCGTTCGGCACCCACTGGGCGGGGCTGCGCGACGCCCTCTCCGTCTACCTCCACGCCCTCCTTCGCTTCGGGGCCGAGGCGCCACCGACCGGCCACGAGAAGCCCTGGAACTACTACCTTTACCTCCTCGGCTGGAGCCGTTCCGGGGGCTTGCTCTGGCATCAGGCCGCCCTCTCCGCCTTCGCACTGGCCGGACTGGCGGTGGCCACCCGCCAGCGCGATGCCTGGCTGCGGGGGGTCGCCGTTTACGGTCTGCTGATCCTCGCCGCCTTCTCGGCCTTCCCGTACAAGACCCCCTGGCACGCGGTCCACTTCGCGGCCCCCGCGGCGCTACTCGCCGGCCTCGCCCTGGACGCCCTCGCCCGCCGCCGCGCCGGCCCAATCCTCGCCGCGGCCGCCGCGCTGCTCGTCGCGTTTTCTCTCTGGCAGCAGACGCGCCTGACGTCGTTTCTTCGCCCTGCCGACGGCCGCAACCCCTGGGCTTACGTGCACTCCTCGCGCGACATCCTGAAGTTCCGGCCCCTCGTTGAGGCGGCGCGCACGGCCCGGCCCGGCGAACCGATCCGCGTCATCAGCGAGGAATACTGGCCGCTGCCTTGGTATTTCCGCGGGTTACCGGACGTCGGCTACTGGACCGAGGCTCCGGCGGACTGCGACGGCGCGCTGGTGATCGCTTCCATCGCGCAGGCGGAGGCGGTCCGCGCGCGGCTCCGCCGGCCGGCGCGTGAATCCTTCGTCGGTTTGCGTCCGGGATTCCTTTGCGTGGTGTTCTCGCCCGAGCCGTGAAACCCGCCCTGTCTCTCGTGATCCCCCTCTACAACGAGGAGGGCAACATCCTGCCGCTGGCGGAGAGCGCCGCCGCGGTGCTGGCGGGGCTCGGCCGGCCGCACGAGATCATTTTGGTCGACGACGGCAGCACCGACGGCACGGCCACGGAAATTGCGGCTGCCGCGGCGCGCTGGCCCGCCGTCCGCGCCCTGCCCCTGCGGCCCAACCGCGGGCAGGCCGAGGCGCTCCTCGCGGGCCTACGGGCCGCACAGGGCGACTTCCTCGCGATGATGGATGGCGACGGCCAAAACGACCCGCGTGACCTGCCCGCGCTGCTCGCGCTGGTGGAGGGCGGCGAGGTCGACCTCGCGTGCGGCTGGCGGACCGACCGCCACGACACCCGCCTGCGCCGGCTGATGTCGCGCGTGGCGAACGCCGTCCGCGGGCGCCTTCTGCGGGATGGGGTGCACGACTCGGGCTGCCAACTGCGGGTGATGCGGCGCGAGGTGCTCACGGCCCTGCGCCCGATGGAGCTGATGCAGAGTTTCGTGCCGGCGCTTGCGGCGGGGGCCGGGTTCCGCGTTGGCGAGCGTTCGGTCCGCCACCACGCGCGGACCCGCGGCGAATCCAAGTACGGCCTTGGCCGCCTCTGGCTACGCCCGGCCCTCGCGATGCTCGGGCTCTGGTGGCGCCAGCGCCGCTCCGGCCGCCGATGAGCACGCCGCAGTTTCAGCACGAGGCGATGGCCACGTTCTGGGAGCTAACCCTGCCCGGCGCAGAACCGGCCTACGCCCGCCAGGCCGCGCAGGCCGCCTTCCGGGAGCTCGACCGGCTGGAGGGCGAGCTGAGCCGCTTCATCGAGCACAGCGTGATCTCCCGCGCCAACCGCCTGCCGCGCGGCGGCACCCTTACCCTCCCGCCCGACACCCTCGGCTGCTTGCTGCTCGCCGCGGAGGTCAGCGTGGCCACCGGCCGCGCGTTCGACCCGGCCTTCCGCTCCTCGCGCCCGCCGGATCTGCCTCCGGAGCTGCCCCCTTACTTCCTCGACCCAGAGACCCACCGCCTCACCTCGCGCGCCGAACGCCTCGATCTCGATCTCGGCGCGGTGGGCAAAGGCTACGCTCTCGACTGCCTCGCCGACCTCCTCCGCGAGTGGGGCTTCCCGGCAGCCCACCTCAATGCCGGCGGCAGCAGCGTCCTCGCCTTCGGGGACGAGACGACGGCCGGGGACGGGTGGACCGCCGGGCTGGTCGACGGCGAGGGCCACCGGATCCCGGTGACCCTGCGGGACGCCTCGCTGAGCGGTTCCGGCACGGAGGAGCAGGGCGGGCACCTGATGGATCCCCGCACCGGCCGGACCGCGGAAGCCCGCCCGCGGGCCTGGGCGCTCGCGCCCTCGGCCGCGCAGGCCGACGCGCTGTCCACCGCCTTCTTCGTGCTGGAGGAGGCGCGGATCCGTGAGGTGTGCGCCGCGCATCCCGGCATCGGCGCGGCCTGGCTCGCGAAGGACGGCACGCTGCAGGGGGCGGGGACGCTGGCCGGGACGGCGAACGCAGATCCGCGGACGCAGAATTGAGTTGGCGGGCGCTACGCGCGTGAGCCCCACCACGGTGGATTTTACGCCTAGGATCGAGGGGCGCGAAAGCGGGGCCGGAGCCGCTGAATGCGCCCTGCCGCCGCCGGGGAAAAAATCAGCGCAGGCGCAAAAAGAGCCAGCCGGCGATCGCCGTCATCCCGGCGTTAGGCAGCCACGCCGCGACCACCGGGGCGACCGCCCCCCTCGTCGCGAGAGTCGTGGCGGCCGTGGTCAGAACGTAGTACAGAAAGAAGAGCCCGATGGATTTCGACACGCCCACCGCGGGGTTCACGCGGACCCCAGAGACGGCAAACGGGATGGCGATCGCGATGACGATCAGGGGCCCCACGACGTCCGCCAGCAGCCCGTAGTAGCGGACGGCGTAAGCGGGCAGCTTCGGGCTGCCCTCTCGGGCCAGATGGTCGACGAGTTGCCCGAGCTCGTGAAAAGATAGGCGCGAGGCCCGCCGGTCAATCAGCAGCATCAATTCCGGATCCTCGTCATAACCTAGCTCGCGCCGCTCGCGGAACGGCGTGGCCGCCATCAGCTCCCCGGTGTCGGGCGCGAACACGAGTTCCCGCCCGTCGCGGAAAACCCAGCCGCCCGCCACGGGATCGCGCCACGCCTCGGCCGCAACCAGCCGGCGCCGCTCGCGGCGGTCCAGGTCCAGCTCCGAGACCGAGACGCCGTAGCCGCGCTCCCGCGCCTTGCTGTAGCGGTTGAGGAACCAGACGCGACGCGCCTCCGGATGGTCGAAGGCCACGCTGAAGACCGCGCCCACTCGGTCCGCCGGCAGCGCCCGCGCCGTCTGGTGCCGAAACTCGAGTTCTTCCCGGAGCGCACGGGATTCCTCGACCGACCACGGTACGACCGCGGTGTTGAGCCACCAGGAGAGCCCGCAGCAGGCAAGCCCGACCAGCCAGACGGGCGCCGTCATCCGCGCGAAGCCCACGCCGGCCGCCCGCAGCGCCGTGAGCTCGTTGGCGCGGTGCAATTTTCCAAGGACGAACAGCAGCGAGACCAGCAGGGAAAGCGGCAGCACCACCGAAAAGAAGCTCGGGAGCCGCACCGCGACATACCGGGCGAGCTCCGCCGGCCCCGCGCCCACCTGATTCAGGTCGCGGAGATCGCTGAAGAGCACCTGCACGACCAGCAGCCCGCCGGTGGCCAGCAGCACCAGACCGAGGATCTGGAGCCACTCGCGGAGCAGGTGGCGGTCGAACGTGTTCACGGCCCGAGTTGTAGGCGCGCCGCCCCCCGCGGGAAGCCTAAAGCCGGGCCGCCCGGCGACTGCGGGGTTGAAATGCGCCCGGACCCGCCGTTACTTCCCCCGCAACTTCCTCCGATGCCACTCGCCCGCCTCCCGCTGCCCCTCTTCGCCACCCTCGCGCTGCTCCTACCCGCCGTCCCCGCCGCCGCGGGCGAACCCGCCCCGATCAAGGTCGGGCTGTTCGCCTCGCTCACCGGCAAGGAGGCCGCCTTCGGCCAGGCCACGCGGAAGGGCGTCGAGTTGGCGGTCGAGGAGCTCAATGCCGCAGGCGGTGTACTCGGCCGGCGCTTCGAGCTGGTGATCGAGGATAACCAGTCCAAGGCCGGCGAGTCGGCCACCATCGCGAAGAAGCTGATCGCGCGCGACAAGGTCGTCGCCCTGATCGGCGAGGTCGCCTCGAGTCGCTCCCTCGAGGCCGCCCCCATCGCGCAGCAGAGCCGCGTGCCGATGATCTCCCCCTCCTCGACCAACCCCAAGGTCACCGAGATCGGCAACTACGTCTTCCGCGTGTGCTTCATCGATCCCTTCCAAGGTGTGGTGATGGCCAAGTTCGCGCGCCAAAGCCTCAAACTGCAGCGGGTCGCGCTGCTCACCTCCGTCTCCTCCGCCTACAGCGTCGGACTGGCCAAGTACTTCCGCGAGCACTTCACCGCCGCCGGCGGGACCGTCGCGCTCGAGCAGAAGTACTCGGAGGGCGACAAGGACTTTAAAGCGCAGCTCACCGCGATCAAGGCCGCTGGCGTCGAGGGCATCTTCGTGCCCGGCTACTACACCGAGGCGGCCCTCATCTGCAAACAAGCCCGCGAGCTCGGCCTGAACCTGCCCCTCTTCGGCGGCGACGGCTGGGAGGCCCCCCAGCTGCTGGAGATCGGCGGCGCGGCGGTCGAGGGCACCTACTACTCGACCCATTACTCCTCGGAGGACCGCTCGCCCGCCGTCCAGGGCTTCGTGGAACGCTTCAAACGCCGCTGGAACGGCGACGCTCCCGACGCGATGGCCGCCCTGGGCCACGACGCCGTGCTGGTCCTCGCCGACGGCATCCGCCGCGCCGGCGGCACCGAGGGGCCGAAGCTGCGGGACGCCCTCGCCGCCACCCGCGACGTCGCCGGCGCTACGGGCAAGACCACTCTCGACGCCCAGCGCAACGCCACCAAGGCCGCCGTCGTCATCACGGTGAAGCAGGGTCGCTTCTCCTTCGTCGAGTCCGTCGCGCCCTAAGGCGCGGCCACCCGCCCCGGCTCCCGCCGCGGGGTTGGTGCGATTCCTGCATACAGGTCGGCGGATCCCCCGCCGTATGCCGCACACCACCCACGCCTCCCTCACCGCCTCCGCCACCGCCGCCGCGGACGCCGGGCTCGTCACCTACCTCAACCTCAAGCTGCGCGAGATCGGGCAACCCGGAGTGCCCCTCGCGCCGGGTGCCGACGGCCTCGCGCCACTGGTGGACCACTTCCTCGCGGTCAGCCGCGAAAAGGACCGGGCGCTGACCCGCCACCTCTGCCCGATCGACCAGCGACTGCAGAACTTCCTCTACGACCACTTGGAAGGCGGGCCAGAGCTCGCCGGCGACGTCCCCCGCCTGCCCCACACCACGCTGGTCCTCGACCGCGCCGGCCTCGCCCGGGTCCTCTCGCTGCCGCCCGGGGCGGACGAATACCGCAGCGACATCCTCTCCTCCTATCGGGTGAGCCAGGGCGTCCTGCACAACCCCCGCAGCGACCGCCGCACCACGCAGGGCATCTTCCACGTGGCGGACCTCGGGTTTCCCGTGCCCGACGACAAGAAGGCCGTCCCGCCCTCCGTCTTCGGCCGCCTGCTGCGCCACGCCCTCCAGCCGCCCCCCGAGCTCCTCCGACTTCCGTTCACCGCCGCCGCGCCCACCGCCGCTGAGTGCTTCGTCACCCTCCTGCTCCGCCCCCTCGTCTGCCCGGCCGTCCCCGGCGCCACCCCCGCCCGCGCAATGGAGACGCGCTTCTTCGTCCCCGGCGCGCTGGTGGCCAACCTCGACTTTATCGAGCGCATCTTCGGCAACGCGGGAGACCCCCACCTGCCGGCCAACGACGCGGCCCTCGATCCGGAACACTGGACCGGACACACGGGCGGCGTGATCCTGGCCACGCACCTGACCCGCCTGACCAAGCGCGAGCTCGGCCTCCCCGCCTTCGCGGATGCCACCGCCCGCCAGCGCCGCGACGGAATGTGCTGGCAGGACCCCGAGGAGAAGTACAACGACGGCGTCGCATTCAAACTCACGGCCCGCGACCGCCGCGGGGTGATGCTGACCCTGATCGCCGACAACTACTTCGGCTACTGCAAGAAAGAGGTGAAGGCCCAGATCAGCTTCGCGGCCAACCTCCTCGGCCGTTGCGAGGAGGAACACGCCGGTGGCGCCCTCGCCTTCCCCAGCTACGACCTTGGCGCGGACTTCCAGCTCAGCCGCCACCTCACGGTCGTCGACCACACTTTCGCCGACGCCCTCCGCACCCTAGGGGACCGCGCGGAGCCGCAGCCCGGCGGCTGGGCCCGCGACCGCCTCCACCCGGACATCTGCTACGTGCCCGCGGACGCGGCCTTCGACCTTCGCACCCAAGCGATCACCTGGCGCGACGCCGCCGGTGGCACCGCCACGCTCAAGCTCCTGCCCCGCCACACCTACGTCCTGCCCTCGGGCTACAAGGTGGAGATGGTAAAGCCCGAGGACGGCCGCCGCTGGCGCCTACGCGGCACGACCGCCGAGGGCCTGCTCTGCCACAAGCCCTGCACCGTGTCCGGAGGCGGCAAGTC
>JBILWD010000399.1:0-3031 GCA_044370095.1 Opitutaceae bacterium
GCCCGCGGGGTCCAGGACCTGGAGGGCGTCGAGCACGCGGCCGATTTGCGCGTCCACATAGCTTACGCTGGCGGCGTAGGCGCGGCGGACCTCGCGGGCGTAGGCGGCATCGGTGTCGGGGTCGCGGCCGGCGTGGGCGTAGTTGCGGCGAAACTCGTTGCTGGGGTGCCAGGTCGAGGGCCATTCCGGCTTGGCGGCCGCGGCGAGGGGGAGCGCGGGGATCCGCTCCGGATCGTGGAGATCAAAGTAACGCTGCGGCACGGCGAACGGCAGATGCGGCTTGAAGAAGCCGACCGCGAAGAACCAGGGCTCCGTGGAGGCGCCGAGTTCACGGAGCCTTTGCACGGCCTCGTCGGCGACCCAGGCGTCCGGGTAGGCGGAGTCGGGGCCGGCGAAGGCCTCGAGCGGCGGGGTTTTCCCGGAGGTGCGCGGGACGCCGTTGGCGTAGCCGTGCATTATCTTCTCCGCCTCGCCCCAGGGGGTTTGGGGAATCCAGGAGCGGGTCCAGGCGTCGGGGAGTTCCTCTGGGCCTTCGGCCCAGAGGCGGCCGGTGCGGCCGCCGGGGTGGTGCGTGATCTTGCCGAGGGCGTAGGTGCGGTAGCCGTGCTTTTGGAACCAACCGGGCAGATTGGCGTCTCCCCAGGAGCCGTGGGTGGAGGCGATGCCGCCGTTGCTCACGTGGGCGGCCTCGCTCGGGTAGCGACCGCGGAGGAGGGCGCACCGGGAGGCGCCGCAGGTGGGAACCTGCACGTAGTGATGAGTGAAGATGCGCGCGCTGGCGGCGAGAGCGTCGAGCCGCGGGGTCCGGGCGTGGGCCACGCCCATCGCGCCGAGGTCATTGCGCAGATCGTCCACCGCGATGAAGAGAACGTTCGGGCGCGGGGCTGCCGCGGCGTGGGCTGGCCCGGGCGACAGGGTCACGCCGAGGACGGCGAGGATAACTGGCAGTCCGAGGGGGCGAGCCAAGGCGGCGCGGAGCGACGGGCGCGGGGGGCTCATTGGTTGCGTCCCTTCTTCTTCCGCTCCTCGACGTTCTTTGCGTGGCGACCCGACTCGTCGCCGGTGTCCGGGATGCCTCCGGCGGGGTTGAGTTCCGCGAGGGCGGCCGCGAGGCGCCGACGGGCCGCGAGGGCGGCGGGCGTCTCGGAACCGGCCGGCACGAGTTGCTCCACGAACGGCGCGTCGCTCATGTCGAAGAGTTCCCCGGCCTGATTCAGCTTCCAGCCCGCCTCGCGGACATACCAGTTGCGCGCGAGCTGGTGGAACACCCACGTGCGCGGCCCCGGGGCCTCGCCGCGGAACTGCGCCGCTTGATTGCGGCCGTCGAGGACGAGGTTCGCGGGGGGCGTCGCCCCGGCCAGCGCGGCGAAGGTCGGCAGGAAATCGCTCGAGTCCACCAAATCGGCGGAGACCCGGCCGGCGGGCACGTGCCCCGGCCAGCTCACGATCAGCGGCACGCGGCCGCCGCCGTCGAGCACCGAGCCCTTGGCCCCGGCCAGCCGGCGGCCGCCGATCGTGGCGCGGTCGGCGCGGCCGTTGCCCGTGCCGTTATCGCCGAAGAAGAGGACGAGGGTCTTCTCGCGCAGCTGCAACCGCTCCAGCTCCGTCATTAGTTTCCCGACGAGCTTGTCCATATAGCGGACGTTGTCGCCGTAGTGGTCCTTGCTGTCGGGGGCGCTGTCCGGGGTGGGCAGGATGTCGCCGTGGACGTGCGAGAGCGAATAGTGAGCGTAGAACGGCCGGTCGCGGTGCCGCGTCATGAAGTCGACGAGGTGTTGGTGCATCAGGTCCGGCAGGTATTCCCGGTCGCGCAACGGGCGGGTCTCGCCGTTGACCACGTAGGTCCGCACCTTGGGCTGCGTGTTCCAGTAGGCGCCGCTGCCGGCGTAGCGCAGGTACTCGTCGAAGCCGAAGTCGGAGGGCTGAAGGGAGAACTGGCTCCACTTGCCGATCATCGTCGAGACGTACCCGGCTGGCTTGAGCACGGTCGGGATGAGCTTCTCCTTGCGGGGCGAGATCTCCCCGACTGCGTCCTGGTTGCTGCCGCCCGTGCGGAAGCCGTAGCGGCCGGTGAGAATCTGGGCGCGCGAGGGGCCGCAGAGGGAGATCGTGAAGGCGTGGGTGTAGCGCGTGCCGCCGCGCGCGAGGGCGTCCAAGTTTGGCGTCCGGTAGTGGTCGGAGCCGTAGCACCCGACCTCCCCGATCCCGTAGTCATCGGCGAGGATGAAGAGGATATTGGGCTTGGCGGCCGCGGGGGCGGCGGCGAGCGCGAGCGGGGCGAGCGCAAGCGTGAGGACGCAGGCAAGGAAGCGGAGGTGCATGGGGCGGTGGACGGCCGAGGGGGCTCCGGGAGCCTGATGCCTAGCGGGGCGGCTGTATACGCGAAAAACAGCTCCTGCCGGCCCCCGCCTACGGGGCGGGACTCCGGCGTTGGTGCCCAAGGGGGGACTCGAACCCCCATGCGGTTAAGCACAGGCTTCTGAGACCTAAATTTATCGCTTGGTAAGTCACTGCTACCTAGGGTCGTAAAGGCAGATAACTGCACATGATGTCGGATTAGTGCCGTTATTATGGCACCTTAGTGGCACCAAAATAGGGCAGGTTGGTCCAAGCGTAAGCAGTTGGTAAAAATAGACATAAGAGATTTAACTGATCAGGATCGCCCGTTGTTCGCCGAAGGCTGCTTTTTTAGGTTCGCCGAGACTAACTCGTGAATCCGAAGCAGGTACTCGCTAACCTGTAGCCCAAGGCTCTGGGCGGTCTGCTGCAGACTCGCCTTCTCCCGCTCAGACACACGGAATTGGACGAATGCCGTCTTGCGCCCAGACCCCTTTAGGTCTTCCGGGGTGATGTTGGCAGCGGCCATTTCAATCTGGCTGGCAGGTTCGGGCGTCATGCTGCTTGGGTAAGCCTCTGTTCGCGAAGAAGGATCCCCCGGATCACGGTGGCACTCCACTGGGCACCGGTCTTGGTGGGAACCCCCTCCAGAGCGTGAGCAATCTGCCACAGTGACTGTCCTCTGCCCCTCAAC
>JBILWD010000400.1:0-3018 GCA_044370095.1 Opitutaceae bacterium
GGCTGGCGCGGCGGCTGGACCTTCTACCCGGCCAAGGCCGGCGAGCCGGTCCTGCACGAGGACGCGAAGCTCAACGCCCCCGACGGCCAGAACATCCGCGAACTCTGGGCGGACTTCCTCGACGCCATCCGCACCGGCCGGCGCCCGATCTCCGATCTGGAGGAGGGCCACCTCGCGACCAACTGCTCCCTCCTCGGCGTGATCGCGATGCGGCTGGGACGCAGCTTGGTCTGGGACGGCGAGAAGGAGACCTTCGTCAACGATCCCGAGGCGAACCGCCTCCTGCGCCGCGCCTACCGTCCCGGTTGGGAATTTCCGACCTGAGGGGGGAGGCGGGTTCCGCCGGGCTGGGCGAAGCTCCCCAGGCGGCTGCCCGCCCGCGCGGTAAGGCAGCGTACTTCTACCGCCTCCCCGCGCGGGCATTTCCCTTTGCCGGGTCGCGGGTGGCGCCGTGTTCTGGTGCCAGTTTTATGCCCTTGCTCTCCCCGGCTGCCGCCCGCGAATCCTCCGGTCTCCTGTCCTCCGCCTCCCCGCGGCGCCCGGTCGGGATGGCCCAGTCCCTTGCCCGCCAGCAGGCCCTGGAGCGCAAAGCCCAGTCCTATCGCGTCCCGCTCGGCGACCTCGCCCGCTTCACCCAGCAGCTTTCCGCGTTGCTCGCCGCCGGCCTGCCGCTGGTCCAGTGCCTCGACGCCCTGCAGGAGCAGGTCGAGCACCCCTGTTTTCGGATCATCATCCGCGAAGTCCGCTCCGACATCTCCCAAGGCAACCCGTTCTCGGCGGCCGTGCGGCGTTTTCCGCGGGCCTTCAACCCGCTGTTCATCGCGATGGTCGAGGCCGGCGAGGCCAGCGGCGCGCTCGCGGAAATCCTCGGCCGCGTGGCCGGTTACTTCGAGTCCACGGTGAAGCTCGCGAAGAAGGTGAAGTCCGCGATGGTCTACCCGATCGCGGTCATCGGCCTCGCGGTGGTGCTGGTCGCGGTGCTGCTGATCTTCGTCATCCCGGTGTTCGCGGGGATGTTCTCGTCCGCCGGGGCCCAGCTGCCGGGACCGACGCAGGCCCTGATCGACCTCTCCGACTTCCTGCGCGGCTGGTGGTGGGCGCTTCTCCTCGGGGGCGGCGCCCTCAGCTGGCTCGGCCGGCGCTTCGTGGCCACGCCGGCGGGACGGCGCGCCTTCGACGCCGCCATCATCCGCGTGCCGGTCGCCGGCGGCCTGGTGCACAAGATCGCGTTGTCCCGCTTCTGCCGCACCTACGCCGCGCTGGTCCGCGCCGGGGTGCCCATCCTCCGGGTGCTCGAGATCGTCGCCGCCGCCGGCGGCCGCGCCCAGATCGAGGCCGCGTGCGGCGTCATCTCCCGCCACCTCAGCGCCGGCGGGCAGGTGTCCGAGGCCCTCGAGGGCAACCCCTACTTCCCCGCCACGCTGCGCCACATGGTCAAGGCCGGCGAGGCCACCGGCAACGTCGACGGGATGCTCAACAAGCTGGCCGACTTCTACGACCACGAGTGCGAGACCGGCATCGCCGGCCTCACGTCGCTCATCGAACCCGCCCTGATCGTGTTCCTCGGCGTGGTCATCGGGGGCATCGTGATGGCGATGTTCCTGCCGATCTTTCAGATGGGCTCGGTGGTCGCCGCCTCCTGATCCGGCCGCCCGCGCCTTGACCCGCCGCCGCCGCCGGTAAGCATCCCCGCCGTATGCCCTCCATCCTCATCGTCGACGACCTCGTCTCGGTCCACGAGATGCTCGAGGCCGTGATTGAGCCGACGGGCTACACCACGGCCTTCGCCACGGACGGCGAGAAGGCGCTTGCCCGCTACAAGACGGAGAAGTTCGAGCTCGTGCTGGCGGACATCGACATGAAGCCGATGGACGGCATCACGCTCCTGAAGGAGCTGAAGGCCTACGATCCCTCGGTGGTGGTGGTGATCCAGACCGCGTACGCCTCGACGGACAGCGCGATCGCCGCGCTGAAGCTCGGGGCCTTTGATTACCTCAAGAAGCCCTTCCAGATCCACGACCTCCTCGGCACGTTGCGCCGCGGCCTGGAATTCCGGGCGCAGCAGGTGCGGTTGTCCGAGGCCCCGGCGGGCGCCCAGTCGGCGGACTTGGCGGCGCGCCTGCCCGGCGCGGGCCCGCGTTGGGAGCGGGTGGTCGCGCAGGTGCGGAAACTGGCCGCCGCGCGCGGACCGGTGCTGCTCGCCGGTGAGAACGGGTCCGGGAAGAGCGAAGTCGCCGAGGTTCTCCACGCGGCCGCGGGCGGCACGCCGGCGACGTTGGTGCGGGTCGATTGCGCCCTCTGCTCCGAGCAGGACTTCCGTACCGGTTTGCTGAGTGAAAAGGGTGAGGGCGGCGACTGGGTGCGCCAGGCCCGGGGCGGCACGCTGCTGCTGCAGCACATTGAGCGGCTGAGCCTCCCAGTGCAGCGCGAGTTCGTCAGCGTGCTCCGCCAAAACGCCCACGGATTCCGACTGATCGCGGCCACGACGCAGGACCTCGAGGCGATGGTCGATGCCGGTAAATTTCACGAGGAGTTGTTCTTCCGCGTGGCCGCCCTGCCGGTGAATCTCCCGCCGCTCCGCGAGCGCCCGGAGGATCTGCCCCTCCTCATCCGGCACATCTGCGCGAGCGTCGCCAACCCGCACTTCGAGGGCCGGCTGGTGGAGTTTACCCCCGACGCGCTCGCGGTGCTCAGCGCCTACCCCTGGCCCGGCAACCTCACGGAGCTGCGCGCGGTGATCTCTCGGATCGTCGCCGAGTCGGAGACGCGCGTTGTCACTTCCCAGCAGTTGCCGCTGCGGGTCCACGAGGTGAAGCACTGGCCCTCGTTGGCCGAATACCTCGCCGGGCAAGAGCGCCAGTACTTCGACCAGGTGCTGCACGCGACCCGGGGTGACCGCGCGGCCGCTGCCCGCGTGCTCGGGATCGACGCCAGCCGTTTCGGCTGAGGCCGTTCAGGGTGCGGCGGCGTGCCCGAGCGCGGCCGCCGCGCGGAGCCAGGTGTCCGCATCCCCGAAGC
>JBILWD010000144.1:0-9387 GCA_044370095.1 Opitutaceae bacterium
CGCTAAACGCTGCGCGAAACTTGCGCGAGTTGGCTCAATTGGGACATAGGCTTGGTTCCTAACCGTATATCATAACGGGTTTTACCTTCGCGCAGAAATCCCGTCTTGAGCGCGGTTTTTATCCGGTCTTGCACCGTGCGCAGACTGCACCCGCTTCCCTTCAAGTGATCGCAAACCGCTTTTCGCGTCGTCTGAGCCCCGATTTCGGGCGCCAATTCGCGTACTGCATTGACGACGTCAGCGACTGAGACGGCGGTTTCCTTGCGTTTCCCGTGGACATTGCTGCGCCACGCTTCGAGGTCGAAGTTTGGGTCCACCGAGTACGTGAACGTTTCGGGGTCGAAGACGATGCCACGTGCCGTGAAGGGTATTGTGTTGTTCGCCTTCCCGCACGCCAGGACCAGCAGGTTTCCGTTGTCCTTGTCCCCCGGAGCCAGTTGAAGTTCGCAGCGTACCCGAGAGTAAAACGCCTTTGACCCGCGCCCGAAGGCGCCCGCGTTGTAGCGATCGCCTGCGATCGCCACGTTATCGGCACCGCTGCGGGAATGATGGATGATAAGCACTGCGGCCTCTCGGCATCCTCGGCGCTGCACTTCGCGTAGGGCGCGCAGAGTCGCAATCATATCGGGCGTCTTGGACTCATCGCCCTCGATCATGTCTGCAAGCGGATCGAGAATAAGCAGATCCGGCTTCGCCTCCTGGAGTGCCGCGGTCATGCGTGATTTGCTATCTTCATCCGTCGGGCGCAGGTCGCACTCAGCATCAGGGGTCAGCGCGAGAATAAGTAGGTTCGTCTCGACCGTAGCGCGTTCTTCCTGCGTGAGGGCCGCGGTCATCTTGGAGAGATCCTTTTTCCACCGTCGAATTCCGTTTTCGCTCGAGAGAAATAGGACGCGGGGTGGCTTGGGGCCGGGCTTTAATTCCAGCCACTCGCGCCCAGTAATTAGACAAATCGAGAGCCACAACGCCACGCGTGTCTTGCCCAGCCCGCCGATCCCCACGAGCGAAGTCCACTCGCCACGTTCGAGGTAACCATCTCCGAGCAGGTAGGCGCCGGGATCCTCCTGATGCGCTAGAAATTTCGACGGCGGCCAGAGTGGGAGTGGGACTGGCGCAGTCGTCTCCGTCCCGGTACTCGTCACAAGCCCGTCGCCAACGTTGCGGTCCGTATTCGTGGTCCGCGTCTGTTGCTCACCGAACCCCATCTCGGCCAGCGCTCGGCCGGCGGCCTGGAAGTCTCCACCGTGCTGGAGGAACGCGAAGACGTGCCACGGCTTGTAAGCTATATTCGCTTTTAGCGGCGCGACCTCCTTGCTCGAGCTGAAGATGTAGAACCGGCCCTGAACCTCGTTCCATGTCGCTGAGACGCCGTGGACCTTCCCCGGTCGGATCCAGCGCTTCGTGTTATCGCACTGCGAGGCCCAACCGTGCTGGCGCAGGAGTCCGAAGAAGTCTCCGCGGGCATCGTAGTCGTCGCCCGGCCGGGTGCCCTCAATGAGCCTACTGCCCGGCATCTTCTCCCCTTGTGCGGCGAAGGCCACCGGCTCAGGCGGGTACGGAAGCACCATAGCGTTTTCAGCGAGATAGGCCTCCGGGTCGTGGGACACGAAGCAAAGGCGCCCGACATCCTTGCACGCCCCGTCCACCGCGAGTCCAAAGCGCTCGAGAAAATACTGCCGCATGGCGCGGAAACCCTCTTCGTGCGTCCGCTCAAGATCGACTCGGAGCAGCACCTTGAGGCCCGTGCCGCTGGGTGATACGAAGCACGCGAGCGTGTGTTTGTCGGCTGCAATGTGCTCCCGGTAGCTCGGCAGTCGGTCACCAAGCCCATCGAGGTCGGCGCAGATCAGGCCGGACCGTTGGCGGAGCCCGTCGTTGCCTCGTTTCTCGAAGATTCCAGAGGGTATGACCGCGGGAAGCCCTCGTTTTTCCTTCTCAGCGAGGGCGTCGTCACCGCGTGCCAGAGCAGCACGCACTCGCTCAATCGGCTCGGCGTACTTTCCGGTGCGGATGTCCTCGATGAAATGAGCTAGTGAAAAACTCTGGTGAGGTACTGTTTCCGTAACGCTGGAGACGCTTGAGAATTCGATGGTGTGCGCACTCACGCTCCACCCCCTCGCCGGACTTTGCGCAGCTTCAGAAACGCCCCAACCGCACCGAACCACGGTATCCAGCCGGCGGAAACGGCGCGCTGGATTTGGGTTTTACTGGATTGGGAGACCCGGCGGCAAGGGCGGCTCATCGCACACCTCCAATCGTTCGGGAATCTAGCCACCGCTCGAAGGCGACGGCCGGAAAGACGATGTGTTTTGAGGTTACCCGAACGTGCGGAATCCCCTCTCGACGCACCGCCCCCCAAAAGGCCGAGCGGGACCGGTAACCGGTGAGCCGCATAGCCTCGTTAGACGTTAAGACGTTTTCCTTGTGTTGACGCATACGCATCACACCGGATCGTGAAGGTGTCACATGTTGCCTGCTAAAATGCGGCAGTCGAGAATATCCAAATCAGAAGCGGCCCGACGCCTAGCGATCTCGCGAAGGACCGTCATCCGCCTCGCGCAGAAGGGTGAGGTTACATGCGACCGCCGTGGGCGCGTGCTATTTACTGAAGTTGCCAACGCTTGGATGCGCCCATCTGCCAAGGGGGCAAGGTGGAGACAACGAACCTTAAGGCATCGGATACTCGTTTCATGGCGCGGGTCCTACTGGTCACCCGCAAGACTAGTGAAGCAAAAGGAATGGCTTTCTGAAACGGGGACGGACAGAGATCTCGAGGAGATAAGAAGGCACACATTTGGGGACGCGGAGCGAAGTATCGTAGCCTACCTGAAGACGTTGGAGGTCCACCTAGCTATCAAGGCATTAGCCCAAACCACGCCTCACCCTCAGCGCGCGTGACAAGTTCCATGTAATGCTTGCGGATCATGTCGGGGGAGTTACCCGCCTCGAGCGACGTCCGCGCCACGTCACCGGTCGCTGCCACCCGGTGCGAAATAAAGGCGTGCCGAAAGCAGTTATCGGGCAGATGTCCGAACAAAGGCGTCCCGTCTTCGCTGTTTGCCTCCATCGCGATTTTTCTAACGCGGTCGATCCCCAGATTGTCGCAGATGGCGCCGCGCTTCTCAGCGTCGAGCGATAGCCACTTGATTGCGGCGGGGCATAGCGTCACGAGCCGGCGCGATGGTGTCCCCCGCTTCGCCTTGCTAACCTTCAGATGCCCCTCGGCCAGATTCACGTCCTGCCACATCTGCGCGTGAACTTCGCTTCTTCGCATCCCCGCAAAACCAGCGAGCACCAGCGCGGAAAGGTATTCTGGATGCCTCGATTGGAAAAACTCGAGTAGCCGGCGAAACGTCGCGACGTCGATGATTCCCGGTACCAAAGGCGGCTCCACGGCCCGTTCCGTGTTTTCGGCCTCCGTCTTTAGCTCGCGTGAGAGATAGCCCTTTTTCTGCGACCAGCGCCACAGCGCGACGAGATGCTTGCGGAACGTGTTGCGGGTACTGGGGTGCTCCCAACGTGCCAGCCACTTGTCGAGCATCAGCGCCGAGATCGCGTCGAGATCATGGGGTCCGAAATCGCGCGTTAGGTCCGCGAAGATGTGCGCGTGATTCTCAGCCGTCTTGATCCCTGCCGCAGTCTTTGCCGCCAAGAATTTCTTCACCACGGCCGCGACCGTGATTCTGTCCACCGGCGAAGAGTTGCGTGCGGCCCACGCCTCGCTTGCAGCGATCACGTTGCCTTGGGTCAGTTCGCGCGAGCGGCTCCACTCCGCGAGAGCAGTGAGCAGAGGCACTTCGAAGCGTGCGGCGAACTTGCGGGCGGCAGTCAGTTCGTCCCGGTCGCTCGCCGTCATGCATGCGGACTCGATTCGTCCTGCGGCCAGCTGTTGCGCCTTGGTACGCGCCTCACCCAGCGCAGCGTCGAGATTCGCGAATTTGCAGCGCTTGCGTCCGGTCGGCGTGTTCCACGCAACCGTGAAGATCTTCCCGGATTCCGTGCCATGATGATTCTCGCGATAAACACGGACGACAGCGTGTCCCGCCTTCACCACTTTCGGCCAACGGTTTGTGCTCATTTCGTGGGGGACAATGGGGGACAAATAAGCCGAACAAAAGGGGATAATGCGGATTTCACACTCGAGGTAACGAATGAAGCTGACGCACTACGGGTGCGCCACTTTCCCGATCGTTGCGAGCAGTGGGGCGCCTAGTTCCACCTCGTACAAGATCAAGCCAGCCCGCGTAGGCTCTTCGCGAAGAGGTCGCCGATAATTCATTCCGGGTAACTTCAGTGGCCCTGAGAAATCGCTCCGCCGTCGCATTTTCCTCCCGATGGGCGGCCGTCACCGCACGATTTCCTCCGTGAGGATGTCCTCGGCCAAGGCCAGCTCCCGGGCGCGCAGCCCGGCACGGCATACTCGGTGGCAGCCTGCCGCGCCTGCTCGGTCGCGAGTTGCTCGGCGTCGGTGAGGATCAGTTTCGGAAGCTGAGCGATCGGAGGATGGCCGGCAAAGACACCACGTGGGCCGCCGCGCAAAGCCAACTCGCCGCCCGGCGGGAGCATTCTGAGACGGCGTGACTGGCTTTCTCGAAGCTTAATCCTTCGGTTATGGTTCGGTTATTCTTCGGTCTTACCTAGGTGAAATGACGTAAATGCCTGCAATAACCGAAGGATGACCGAAGGATAACCGAAGGATGAAGGTGCCAGAACCGAAGGAGTACCGAAAGCGAAAGCTTGCCTCTCCACGGGAGCAGGGCCCGCCCGCAGCGTCTTGGCGGCTCCGGCTTCGGGCGTGGCGCAGGGATGGAGCGGGAGCTTGCCGGCTGACCGCGGGGGGACACGGCGCCAACCGCCCCTAAAGCGAGCGCGGCGCCACGCGTGCCCGCTCCGCGGCCTTTCGGCCGCCAACGCTTGCGAGCGCCTGGCAATGGTGCCCTAATTCTACGTCGTCAGCTCCCACCCCAGCGGTCAGTTCCCGTATTCGCATATGCCCATCGTACCCCTCGTCCGTCTTGTCCTCGCGGGCGCCATCAGCGCCCTCATCACTCCCGTCCACGCTCAGATCGTGGAACTCCGCGCCACCATCAACGCCGCGCAGGAAGTGCCGGCGAACGCCTCCCCGGCGAGCGGCACCGCCATCCTGCTGTATGACGTCCGCGCCAACACGTTCGATCTGATCGTCTCGATCAACGGGATGACGAATACCGCCACCGCTTCGCACATCCACGAGGCCCCGGCGGGCGCGAACGGCGGCGTCGTGACCAATCTGGGCGCGGAGGCGGCCTACACCCGCAGCGGGACGTCCCTGACGGGCAACTTCCGGAACCTCACCTATGGCGGGGACAAGCTGAAGCTGCTGCAGGGCGGAGCCTACCTCAATTTTCACTCGGCCCAGTTCCCCGGCGGGGAAGTGCGCGGCCAGCTGTTCGCGCGGCCGGTGCGGTTGGTGGCCAAGCTCGACGTCGCGCAGGAGGCGGCGGCCTTCCCGGCGCTCAACTTCTCCGGGGTGAATAATTTCGGCGCCGCGGTGATGTGGTACGATCCGGTGGCCAATACGATCAGCATCCGGCACTCACTCTTCCTCTTCTCCAGCGTCTTCACCAACTCGCATATCCACGAGGGCGCGCCCGGCGCCAGCGGACCGGCCCGGACTCAGCTCGGCACCAGTGCGACGGCCGGCGCCTACAATTCGGCGAACGGCCACATCTCCGGCTCGCACGACATCCCGTTCGCCGGCGATCCGCTCCTCCTGCTCACCGGGAGGAATTATCTCAACTACCACAGTCAGGCGTTCACCGGTGGGCAGTTGCGCGGGCAGATTCAGGTTTCCAACGAGGTGCCGAGCGCGCGTTACGGTAATCTTTCGATCCGCGGAGTGGCGGGGGCCGGAGACCAGGTCCTGATTGGCGGCCTTAGCATCAGCGGCACCGAGCCCGTGCGCACCCTGATCACGGCCAAGGGCCCGTCGCTCACGGCCTTTGGGGTCACGGGAGCCGTGGCAAACCCCCGTCTCGAACTCTATGACTCCGCGGGTCGCCTCATCGCGTTCAATGACGACGTGGGCGCGATCCCCGCGGGCTCGGAGCTCTCGCGGATTCCCGGGGTGCCAGTGAATCCGGTCGAAGCCGCGCTCGTGGTGGTCCTGCCGCCCGGCAACTACACGGCGCACGTCTCCGCACCGAGCGGCACGGGAGTGGCGCTGCTGGAGATCAACGACCTGCGGTCGCTGGGAGAGGCCGGAATCGCGGTGAGCTCGCTCCCGGGCCCGACCCGGCAGGCTGTCTCCCCGCTGGCCTCCGTCGCCAAGGCGGCGCTGGAGTTCTGCGATGGATTGCCTCTGGCCACCACCGTAGCGAATCGCTGACCCTCAGCTGGTCCTCCGCGCGCTGAGCGATAGGCGCGGCGGAGAGTTGCCGGCGGGAAATCAAAGTTCCTCCACGACCGCCCGCAGCACCCGGGCGGCCACGCCGGACACCGGAGCCTCGTGGGTGTCGATCGGATTGGCGCCCCGTTGGGCGCCCGCCAAGTCACTCAGCCCGCGGATGATGAGGATCGGGACCTCGTTGGACCAGGCGACGTGGGCCAGCGCGGTGGACTCCATATCGGCGCAGCGCGCCTGCCAGACCCGGAACACCCATTCGCGGTAGCCGGCGTGGTCGAGGAAGACGGGGCCCGCCACGCCGGTGCCGCCCACGCTCACCGCCACCGTCCGGTCCCCGGAGCGAAGCGTGGGCAGCTTGGTCACGGCGCGCCGGGCGGCGGCCAGCAGGGCGGGATCCGCGGGAAACGCGGCGATCCGGCGGAAGTCAGCCTCGCCCTCCCGGGTGGCGGCCACCTCGTTGGGGAAGATCATCCCGAAGTTCTCCGCCTTGGGCTGCAGGAACGTCGGGAGGACGTGGCCGCCTTTGCCATCGGGGTTCAGGTAGGCCGCCTCGGCGTGGTACGCCCACCGCTCCGGGATCACGACGTCACCGACCTGCAACGAGGGATCCACCCCGCCGGCCACCCCGGCGAAGAGGATCGCGGTGATCGGAAAGCGCTCGAGGGCGATCTGCAGCTGGTAGGCCGCGTTCACGAGGCTGACGCCGGTCCGGAAGATCACCACCTCGTGGCGCCCCGCGCGTCCGCGCCAGAAGGAGAGCCCCTTGATGCGGGTCTCGGTGAATCCGCCCCCTGGCTGCACGCCGAACTCCGCGCGCAACGCCGCCAATTCCGGCGGGTAAGCAGCGCACAAGGCCAGCAGGGGAGGGTTACTGGCCGCCTTCACCGGCAGGACCGGCAAGAGGAGGGCCACGAGACAGATCAGGCCTGGAAACCGGAAAAGGGAGGCAGGACGTCGGCAAGGGTCAGGCATCACGTTGCGGGCCTTACAGCACCCGCGGTGCCAGCCGCTGAAGTTTTTTTCCGGGTTGGCATCAGATTAGCTTCGTCCCTCGCTGGCACGCCCGCCCCTGGAACCGGCCTCCCTCCCCCCAATGCTCGAATCCCTGTTCAAACTGAAGGAGAACCAGACGACGGTCGGTCGTGAGCTGCAGGCCGGACTCACCACCTTTGCGGCGATGGCCTACATCCTCGCCGTCAATCCGGCGATCCTCGCCAACGCGGGAATGGACCAGGCGGCCTTGGTCACGGTCACCGCGGTGACCGCCGCGCTCGCCACGGGCCTGATGGCGCTCTTGACCAATTACCCGATCGCGCTGGCGCCCGGAATGGGTATCAACGCGTTCTTCACCTTCACCATCGTGCTCGGCAAGGGAGTGCCGTGGAGCGAGGCCCTCGGGATGGTCTTCGTTAACGGGGTGATCTTCCTCGCGCTGTCGCTGACGGGGTGGCGGGAGCGGATCATGGCGGCCCTTCCGCACTCGCTGAAGCTCGCGATCACCGCCGGGATCGGCCTCTTCATCGCGTTCATCGGCCTGAAGAACGCGGGCGTGATCGTGGCTCATCCCGCGACGCTGGTCGCCCACGGGGATCTGACCGGGGGCCCGGCGGCCTTGTGCCTCTTGGGTATCGGGGTCACCGGAGTGCTCCTTGCACGCCGGGTCCCGGGCGCGATCGTGCTGGGGATCCTCGTGGTCACCCTCGTGGGTCTCTTCACCCCGGCCGGGGCGGGCAAGACCGTGACCCAACTGCCCACGGGGATCGTGGGGCTCCCGGCCTCTCCGGCGCCGGTCTTGTTCAAACTCACCTTCGGGTTTCTCGGTAACTTGAACGGGTTCCTCCTCGCGCTGCCGCTCATCCTCACGCTGCTCCTGGTCGATCTGTTCGATAATATTGGGACGCTGGTCGGGGTGACCAAGCGCGCCGGGTTGCTCCGGCCGGACGGGACGCTGCCGCGGGCGGGACGGGCGCTGGTGGCCGATTCGGTGGCGACGATCCTCAGCGCGGTCGCCGGAACGTCGACCGTGGTCAGCTACATCGAGTCCGCCTCCGGGGTCGCAGCGGGGGGGCGGACGGGCCTGACGGGTTTGACGACGGCCTTTTTGATGCTCGGAGCCTTGTTCCTTACCCCGCTGATTTTGATGGTGCCAGCCGCGGCCACGGGCCCGGCGCTGGTGATCGTGGGGGTCCTGATGATGCAGTCGGTCTCGGAAATCGACCTGAGCGATTTCCGCGAGGCGTTGCCGGCGGTGCTCACCCTGTTGTCGATCCCGCTGATGTTCAGCATCGCAGAGGGTATTGGCCTCGGTCTGATCGCCGCCGCCGTCCTAGCGCTCGGCACCGGAGCACCGCGGCGCCTGAACGCAGTGGGGTACGTGCTGGCGGCCATCTTTCTCGCTCAGTTCCTGCACCTAGGACCCTTCCGCTAACGGCAGGGATGGTCGGGAGTATCGGCGCACCATGAGTGCGGGGCCGGCCGCGCGGAGAGGGGCAGCAAAAAGGGCCGGCGTGAGCCGGCCCTTGGCGTGTCAGGAAGAGGGAGCCGAGCTCAGAAGTTGTACTTGAGGTTGAGCTGGTACTGGGTGCCGGGCAGCGGCAGGATCGAGGCATTGCCGTACACCGCGTTGGGTGGCGCCCAGTTCTTCTGGTTGGTCAGATTGCTCAGGGTGAGGCGGGCACTCCAAGTCTTGCGGGAATAGGAAATCCCAGCGTCGATCTGATGCTGCGTCGGGATTACGAGGGTGCCGGCGAAGTTGTTGTTAATCGGGCTGGTGACGAGCGCGTTGGCATTGAGACCCCAGCCGCTGTCGAAGGTGTAGGACACGAGGGCATTGAACAGGTGTCGCGGCAGGCCGGACACCCGGCCCTCGGTCGACTTGGAGTTGAAGAACTGGCCCACCCCGCCATCGGACTGGAAGCCGGCCGAGGACCGGGCATCGACCGCGGAGTAGGAGAGCGTGCCATAGAGGCGCTTGTCGGGCTGGTAGTTCATCTCGGCCTCAA
>JBILWD010000401.1:0-3015 GCA_044370095.1 Opitutaceae bacterium
CCGCCGACTCTGCAATACGTCTGGTCGGGACTACCGTGCGCTCGGCCTTTCCGCGCAGCTACCGACCCTTTCCGTCGACGAGGCCCTTGCGCTCCTGTCCGGCAACGGCAACCTGATCAAGCGGCCCGTTCTGCTTGGCCCCGGCGTCGCCTTGGCCGGGTTTCAGCCGGATGCTTGGCGCGCCGCCCTTACCTGATGAGCTTCGAACCACTTCCTGTCGTCACCCATTGGCTCGTCCGCCACGCGGGTTTCCCTACCCGCCGCTTGGAGGCGCGCGCGGAGCTTGCCCTTTGTGTGGCGGCCTTGGCGGCCGCGGCCGAAGCGGCCCCGAGCAGCGCCGCGCGCGGCCCCCTCGCGACCCGCGACCCCGCCCAGACCGCCGCCCTCCGCGCCCACGGGCTTCGCCGAGCACAGGTCCACTTTAAGTGTGATAACAGTGCGAAGGTCTGAGCTCCGGCGAACGACCTGAGGAGAGCCCAGGTCCACTTCAAGTGCGACAACAGTGCAAAGGTCTGAGCCGGGCGCGGGTGGCCGGTGAGAGTCGGTGGTCGGTGAGAGTCGGTGGACAGTTGTCAGTTGTCCGACCGTCTACCGACAACCGACAACAGTCTACGGACAACCGCCCACCGCCCACTGAAAACCGTCCACCGCCCACCGCCCACCGTCAGAACCCCGTCACCCGAACTCCCCGTGTTTTCGGAGCATCACTCCGAGCAGGCGACCGACGTGGTCGGCGAGCGCGGAAAGGACCGCTGCCTCCTCTGCGGAAAGGTAGCCGCAGGCGGTCGCGGTCGCCAGCCAGTGTCGCGTCTCCGCTAACTCGCCGTCCGCATCGGTGAGTTTGCTGCGGAAGTGGGCCGGATAGGTCCGTTTCGCCCAGGCCTCGGAGAGGTTGGCTCCGATCGACCGAGAGGAACGCCGAATCTGGTCGGTCAGGGAGTACCTTTCCTCGCCCGGCCACGCTTGGGTGGACCGGAAGACCACCTGCTGCAGCCGAAAGGCCTCCTGATAGACCTCCAATCCTTGCACCGATAGAGCCCTCATCCCGGGACGAAGCTCCTTACGAGCCCCCCGCGGCAACCCCGCGTATGACGTAATTTCGGGTCAAAGTGCGGCTGGCTTTTGGTGATCGGTGGTCGGTGGTCTGTAGTCGGTGGTCAGTGATCGGTGGTCCACCGTCAACCGTCAACCGTCCACCGACAACCGTCCACCGACAACCGTCCACCGTCCACCGTCCACCGCCCACCGCCACCCCCCCGCCAGCAACACGCTAATCCCGGCCACGCAGGCGGTCTCGGTCCGCAGGACCCTTGTCCCAAGATGCCTCAAGCAGAACCCGTTTGCCCGCAGCGCCGCCCGGTCTGCCGGGCCCCAGCCCCGTTCGCCGCCCACTGCCAGCACCCACGGCGCCGCCCGCGGCCCTAGCGGCCCCTCCGCCTCGTAATTGTCGAGGGCCACGCGGGCGCCCTCCGCCGGCAGTTCCGCCAGCACCTCCGCCAAGGACCGCCCCCAAGTCACCCCCGGCGGCCGCGTCGCCACCGCCTGCTCCAGCCCCAGCCCCACGTGCCGCCGCCACTCGCCGGAGCTCCAGAGCGTGCTCTGCGCGTAGCTCGGATCCCCCTTTTCGGTCAGGACAAAGTGCAGCGCCGCCACCCCGAGGGTCGTGGCGTCCCGCAGCACGTCCCGCGCGGTCTGCGGCCGCGGGAGGCCCACGACCAGCACGCCCGCCGTCGCCGGCGGCGGTTCGGCCTCCGGCGTGAACCCAAAGGTCGCCGTGGCCGCGTCCAGCGCGTTCAACCACGCCCGGCCCGGCGGCCCCCCGAGCAAGCCGGCCGCGAACGGTTCCCCGAGCCCGCGCCGCAGGACCCCCAGCACGTGCGCCACACGGCGGTCCGTCCGCGGCAGCGGCCGTCCCGGCTCGTCCGGCGTGAAGAGCACGAGGTTCACCGCCCCGCCTTTCCCTGGCGGCCCCAGCGGGCAAAGATCGCCTCCAGCAGGCCGAATTGGTCCGTCAGCAGTCCCTCGTACCCGCACGGCCGGTCGTCCCAGTAACGCCAGTCGACGCCGCTCTGATTCCCCCCGAACACCCGCGCCTCCGCGAAGCCCGCGCACAGCTGTTTCAGCAGCCGGTCCGCCTCCTGCGTCAGGCCGGCCCGGTACAGGCCCATCACCACGTGCCTCGTCTGCGCGTGGGTGCGGCCCCCGTTCTGGTAATAGCCCATTGGGTAACCCTGCAGGATGTCCGCGAGATCCGCGTCCGGGATCGGCCACAGGTTGCCCGGCAGGCCGAGCGCCGGATCGGGCATCCCCACGCGCGCCGCTTCCGCCAGCAGGCGCCCCAACACTTCCCGGCCCGTTGCTGGGGAGGTCAGGCCGAGGGCCACCGCCGCCCCGTTCACCGCGAGGAACGCATGGTCGTGCAGCCGCCCCTCCCGGCACCGCCAGCCCGCGTACCAGCCGGTCGCCGGGTTCCAGAAGGCCGGATGGTAGGCTGCCCGCAACCGGTCCGCCCACCGCGTCAGCCGGCGCGCGGTCGCGTCCTCGCCGAACCGGGGCAACGCCGCCGCCAGCGTCCGCAGCGCCCCGTGCAGGATCGCGTTGGCAAAGGCGTCCTTCCAACCGAAGGAGACTACGTCGAACCAACTGGTGCTCCATTGGCCGGTGCCGCTCACGCCGGTCCGCCAAGGGCTTTCGATGAGCCCGTCGCCGTCGAGGTCCCGCCCCTCCACCGTCTTGAGGATCCGTCGCAGGGCCACGCGATGCCGCCGGTACCACGCGGGGTCCGCCGTGAGGAGGTGATCGCCCAGCCCGCGCAGGCCCGCCACGTCCGTCATCAGGTACTCGTCGCCCACGTCCCGCGCGACGCCGTCCTGAAAAATCCGACCCGCCGCGTAGCCCGGTCCGCCGGCCAGCCAGCGTTCCAGCGACGTCCGCAGGAACTCAGTCGCAGGCAACCCGGGGAGCACCGTCCCCAGCGGGGTGGTCACGGCCGACCAAGTGTCGAGGCACAGCGGG
>JBILWD010000402.1:0-3012 GCA_044370095.1 Opitutaceae bacterium
GTAACCCGGGCGCCGCGGTCGGCGAGCTGATTATGCGCCTCGCCGGCGTCGCGGTCGATGGTTCCGGCGGCAAGGTCGATGCCATCTACGTGCGCGGGATGTCCCAGGACTTCTCCTCCCTCCTGATGGACGGCAACCAGATCGCGGTCTCGGGTGGCTCCTCGGTGAGTCTGGGCAACGTCTACTTCGGCCAGGTGAGCTCGGGCAGCGTCGCCTCCCTCGAGGTGATCAAGGCGCCGACGCCCGATATGGATGGCAACGCGATCTCCGGCTACCTGAACCTTCGTACCAAGCGGGCCTTTGACCGCGCCCCGGGCCGGGTCATCACCCTCACGGCTGGCTACACCTACATCAAGGACTACCAGCACAGCAGCGTGCCCTTCAGCACGCCCCTCGAGCCGTCGCTGATCGACGTCAACTACTCGGATGTGCTGAGCGTGTTCGGCGGGAAGAACAACCTCGGCGTCAGTGCAACGTTCAACCGCACCATCACCAATAACATCATCAATGAGATCGGCCACCGGACGGCGGCCGGGAACAGTGACGCCTACTGGGTACCGCCCGAGCTCTCGCGGGCGCCGGTGAGCGAGCCGCTGCTGCGCGCGGCGGGCGCGGGCCAGTGGGGCAACCTCGGCACCCAGACCCCCTCGTACAATACGGCCCTCTCGCTCGACTACAAGATTAGCGACCGCTCCTCGGTGTACTTCAAGAACACCATCAACCTGATCCAACGGCGGAGCGGCTCAAACAACTCCTACTTCCGCTGGCTGGCCACGGCGCCGCGCGCCGCCTCCAGCTTCAAACCCGGCTCGAACTTCAACGTCGTAAGCATCGCCGACGGGGTGGGCCAGATCGACACGCAATCGGTGCTCTATCTCCGTGAGACCCGCGCCTCCACTTGGGCGGCGGGCTGGGAGACCAAGCTCTGGGACGGCAGCGGCCTGCTGAAGGTCGACACCAATTACTCGAAGAATATGACCCACTACCCGAAGCTGCACCAGCTGGGCGCCCGCCTGCGGGGCGTGTCGTGGGTGCTGGACCGGGGAGACGGCGGCCTGATGCCGCGCATCACCCAAAGCGGCGGCCCGGACTGGAGCAATCCGCTCAATTACTTCATCCGGCCTGACGCCCAGCTGATCAATTACCAGGCCCCGGCGGAGCGCAGCGGCGCCAATATCGACCTGCAGCGGACCTTCGCGACGCGCTTCCCGCTGACGCTCAAGACGGGCCTCAAACAGGCCAACTTCAAGCAGGAGCAGCTGCGCGATCTCGCCTATTACACCTACGCCGGCCGCCCCACGACGCCCGAGAACGGCGGCCTCACGCCCTTCCTCGGCTACAATATGCAGGTTTCCGAGGGCAAGTACGGCCCCTTCCCCTTTGTGCAGCTCGCGGAGACCGGCAACCCCGGCGACCCCTTCGCCAATCGCGCGAACTGGACCCAAAGCCCCGTCGATGTCTGGAACACGGTCTACCAGTCACAGGCCAATGACGCGGCCTTCGATAACACCGTGAATGCCGCCTACGTGATGGGCGACGCGCGCTTCGGCCTGCTCCGGGTACTGACGGGCCTGCGCTGGGAGGAGACCCGTTCAAGCGGCTCGAACTACCTCCGCGTCTCGAACGCGACCAACAACGCCAATGCGACCCTCACCGCCGAGCAGAACGCGGCGCGCGCCCGGGACAATTTCCGCAAGTGGACCACGCAGGGCACCAAGTACGACCATATGTTCCCCGGCCTGCACTTGGTCTATTCGATGACCCGCAACACGCAGGTGCGTGCGAGCTACAACGCCACGATCACGCGTCCAAGCCCGACCAACCTGCTGCCCGCGATCGTGCCCAACGAGCTCAGCCAGACCCTATCCTCGGGCAACCCGGCCCTGAAGCCCTACACCTCCGACAACTACGAGCTCTCGTTCTCGCACTTCCTCGGTGGGATCGGCCAGATCTCGGCGGGAGGGTTCTACAAGGACATCAGCAACTACTTCCGCTCGATCCGTTCGGTCGTGCCCGAGGGCCCGAACAACGGCTACGCCGGCGACTACGCGGGCTGGCAGCTTTCTCGGAACGAGAACGTCGGCAGCGCCTGGATCAAGGGCCTCGAGTTCAACTACACCCAGCAGTACACGATGCTGCCCGGCATCTGGCGCGGCCTCGGTTTCTTCGCCAATTACACCTACCTGAAGACCTACGGGGACTACGGCGCGGCCACCGGCAGCACCAGCCGTCTGCCCCTGCTGACGCCGCACACCTTCAACACCGGCTTCTCCTTCATCTACAACGGTTTTGTGGTTCGCCTGATGGGCAACTACCGCGGCGAGTTCTTCCGCTCGACCGTCGCCGGCCTGCCTACCCGCGCGGTGGCTTACGACACCTACCAACATAGCCGCACGCTGATCGACCTAAAGTTCCAGTATACGTTCAGTCAGAAGTACGTGCTCAACGTGGATATCTACAATCTGACGAACGACTACACGAACAACGACTACGTCCACGTGTACAATCGCGAGATGTTCACCTACGCCGCGGGCTCCGGCTCCGCGGTGCGGCTTGGCCTCACGGCGCGCTTCTGACGCCCTCGCCTCCCCCGGCCGGCGCGACCTGAACCCGGTTCAGCGCGCCGCCCGGCGGTTGGCCATTCCCGCCTCGTAGCGGTCGATCCACCCGCGGTGCCAGGCTCCGTAGTCGCCGGCCTCGAGGTGGCGGCGGGCTTGGGCCATCAGGTCCAGGTAGAAATGCAGGTTGTGCAGGGTGAGCAGGGTGCAGCCCAAGATTTCCCCCGCGAGCGTCAGGTGCCGCAGGTAGGCCCGGGAGAAACGGGCGGTGTAGTTGTCCAATCCCTCCACCAAGGGACGCGCGTCCGCCCGGTACTGCTCGTTGCGCAGGTTGAGCGGGCCGTCCGGGGTGAACACGAGGCCGTTGCGCGCCACGCGGCTGGGCAGGACGCAATCGAACAGGTCCACCCCCAGGGCGATCATCCGCAGCAGTTGCGGCGGCGTCCCGAGGCCC
>JBILWD010000403.1:0-3009 GCA_044370095.1 Opitutaceae bacterium
TCGACTGGGACGCGCTGGCGGCGGCGGTGACCCCGCGGACGCGGCTCTTCCTGCTCTGCAACCCGCACAATCCGCTGGCCCGGGTGTGGCGGCGCGCCGAGTTGGAGCGGCTGGCGGAGTTCTGCGCCCGGCACCGGCTGATCCTCTGCTCCGACGAGATCCACTGCGACCTGATCCTCGACCCGGCGCTGCCGCACGTGCCGTCGGCGAGTTTAGGGGCGGAAGCGGCGGCGCGCACCATCACCCTGATGGCGCCGAGCAAGACCTTCAACGTGCCGGGCCTGGGGACTTCGCTGGCGATCATCCCGGACGCGGCGTTGCGCCGGCGTTTCGAGCGCGCGGCGGCTGGCATCGTGGCCGAGGTGACGTGCTTAGGCTTCAGCGCCTGCGAGGCGGCGTACCGCGACGGCGAGCCTTGGCGGCAGGCGCTCCTCGATTACCTGCGGGGTAACCGCGATTTCCTGCTCGCGCAGCTCGCGCGCGATTTTCCCGGCATCACCGTGGAGGGGCCCGTCGAGGCCACCTACCTGCTGTGGATGAACGTCGCGGGCCTTGGTCTGCCCTCCCCCGCCGCGCACTTCGAGGCCCACGGCGTGGGCCTGAGCGACGGCGCGCCCTTCGGCTCCCCGCCGGGCCGCCACCTGCGGCTCAACTTCGGCTGCCCGCGCGCCACCCTCGAGGAGGCCCTCCGCCGGATGCGGGCGGCCGTGGTCGCCGCGTGACGCCCGTGCAGATCGGCCCTTACACTCTCGCCTCGAACCTCTGCCTGTCGCCGCTGGCGGGTTACACCAACCTGCCGATGCGGCAGACCATCCGCGAGCTCGGTGGCCTCGGCTGGACCACCACCGACCTCATCAACGCACGCTCGCTCCTCGAGCGCAGCCCCGCCGCCCTGCGTCTCGCCGCCTCCGGCCCCGACGACCGCCCCTTCTCCATCCAGCTCTTCGGCAGCGTGCCTGAGGAGATGCGCGACGCCGCCGTGCGCTGCCAGGAACTCGGCGCCGACGCCGTCGACATCAATATGGGCTGCCCGGTGCGGAAGGTCGTCCGCGTCGGCGGCGGCTCCGCGATGATGACCGAGCTCGACCGCACCGCAGCGCTGGTGCGCGGGATGGTGGCCGCAGTGCGGATCCCGGTGACCGCCAAGATGCGACTCGGTTGGGACGAGGATAACCTGACCGCGCCCGACCTGGCGCGCGTGCTGGAGGACGCGGGCGTGGCGGCGGTATTCGTCCACGGGCGCACGCGGGCGCAGGGCTTCAGCGGCGGCGTGAACCTGGCCGGCATCCGGGCCGTGGTCGAGGCGGTGCGCGCGATCCCGGTGATCGGCAACGGCGACGTGACCACGCCGGAGGGCGCGCGGCATATGCTGCGGGAGACGGGGTGCGCGGGCGTGAGCGTCGGCCGCGGGGCGTTCTACGACCCGTGGATCTTCCGGCGGACGGAGCACCTGCTCCGCACGGGCGAATTGCTGCCGGAGCCGGACTTGACGGAGCGCCTGCGGGTGCTGCGGCGGCATTACGACCGCGTGTGCGCGTTCCACGGGGAGGAGCACGGCACGCGCCTCTTCCGGCGGATCGCGCCGTGGTACGCGAAGCGCTTCGGTCCGGCGAAGCCGCTCAAGCGGCGCCTGCTCGCGATGGAGACGCGCGCGGACTTCGAGGCGGCGCTGGCGGAGTTCCTCGATTGGCGGCGCCAGTTCTGCGACGACGCCGGGCAACTGTTGCCGAAGTTCGCCCCGGCCCCGCTCGTGCCGTCGTTCCTGCGCGATCCGGCGGAGGTCGTGGACGGGGAGCGCGACGCGATCCCGGTGCCGCGCGGGCCGGTGGATGTCTGGTAGGCCGGCCCGCTTGCGCCGACCGCCATTCCTGATGCCTTGGCCCTGATGTCGCCCATCAGCCACTTCTGGGAACTCATCCTCGGCACGATCATCGCGCTCCTGCCGATGGTGAACCCGCTTGCCTCGGCGCCGACCTTTCTCGCCATCACCGAGGGGGACACGCCGGCGTACCGCCTAGCCCAGCTCCGACGCGCCTGCCTCTATATGGTGGCGATCCTGGTCAGTTTCCTGATCGGCGGGACCTTCATCATGAACTTCTTCGGCATCTCGATCCCCGGGCTGCGCATCGCGGGCGGACTGCTCGTCGCGGGCATCGGATCGGCGATGCTGGTCGGGAAGCCGCGGGGCCGGACGGCGGAGGATCCGGCGGAGGAGGCGGCGCGGGCCAAGCGCGACGTGTCGTTTTCGCCGCTCGCCATGCCGATGCTCAGCGGCCCGGGCTCGATCGCGGTCACCGTCGGCTTTACCTCGCTCGCGCGGGGCCTGCTGGACTACGCGGCGATCATTTTGGGCATCCTGATCGTGGCCGCGATCTCCTATGCCACCCTGCGCCTTTCGGAGCGCATCACGCAGGTGATCGGCGCCAACGGGATGAATGCCCTGTCGAAAGTGATGGGTTTCCTCATTCTCTGCATCGGCATCCAGTTTGTGGTGAACGGCGTGCTCGGGATCATCACCGACCCCGCCGTGCTCCGCGCCGTGCGCGACGCCTTCAGCTCCGCCTGAAGCCGCGGCCGCGGCTCAGTATTTCCGCACGACGGCCGCGCCGGAGGCGTCGCGGAAACGGAGGCGGCGGCCGGGCTCGAGGCCGTCGAAGCGGATGCCCAAGCGCTCGTCGATCACCTCTCCGGCGCGCACTAGGCGGCCGTCGATCATCGCGCGAGCGGGTTCCCCCGCGAACACCCCGCTAAGACGGAGGCCCAAGACGCGAGTGCGAAACTCCGGGCTCGCGCTAGGATCCGCCCGCTCGAGCACGGCGGGGACGTTCGCCTCCGACCCCGGGGCAGACGCGGAAGAGGCGGCGGCGGGCGCCGGGGACGCTGGGGTGGCGGCGGCCGCGGCGGCCTCCCGCGCCTCTCGGCGGGGGCGCAGGACCTGCGTGTAAAAAAGCGCCGCGCCCACGACGCACGCGAGGGCCCCGACGAGCGGGAGGACCGACGCACGTTCCG
>JBILWD010000404.1:0-3000 GCA_044370095.1 Opitutaceae bacterium
CAAGATCGTGAACCTGAGCGGTTCCTTCGCCAAGGACTACACCAACACGGGGGCCGGCAGCGTGCTGGTCAACGTGGGCGGGCTCGACGCGATGGGCGCCGAGGTCGCGGCGAGCTACCGCCTGGGCGGCGGCTTCAACCTGCTGGGCTCCTTCAGCCGGACGCGGGCGATCTACACCGAGAACACGCCGGACGGCACGATCCTCAAGGACAAGAAGGTCGTCGATACGCCGGAGCAGATCGCCTCCCTCGGGCTGGTTTACTCCAAGGGCGGCCTCTCCTTCGGCCTGGTCGGCAAGAACACCGGCCGGATCTACGGCACCTATTCGAACGATGGGTCCATCCCCGCGGTGACCGTCTATGACCTCAACCTCGGCTACACCCGCACGTTCTCCGGCCGCGAATTCATCCGCAGCCTCGGGTTCGAACTGAACGTGATGAACCTCCTGGACCGCAATTACCTCGGGGGTATCTCCATCAACGACCAGGGCTACGTGAAGAACGACGCCGCCGGCACCACGATGCTGTACAACATCGGGGCTCCCCGCACGGTCGCCTTCTCGGTCACCCTCGGCTTCTGATCCGCTTTCCTCGTCTCCGCCGGGCCACGCGGATCGCCGCGCGGCCCGGCGCTTTTTTCTTCCATGCTGCGCCGCGACTTCCTCCTCGCCTCCGCCCTGACGCCCCTCGCCGCCCCGGCGGCGCCCGTGGCGCCGGTCCGCCGGTCGGGCCGCCGGGCCCTCCGGCTCGCCCACCTCACCGATGTCCACGTGCTGCCGGTCCGCGAGGGCTTGCAGGACCCCCCGGGCGGGTTCGCCGCGGCGATCCGCCACGCCCAGGCGCTGCCCGACCGCCCCGACCTGATGTTCTTCGGCGGCGATCTGATCATGGACGGCCTCAAGGTGGAGCGGGACGAGACGGTCGCCCAGTGGGACGTCTGGGATTCCGTGCTGCGCCGCGAGCTCCAGGTGCCCGCCCGCTTCGCGCTGGGCAACCACGACATCTGGGGCTGGGGGATCCGCGGCCGGCCCGGCCTCGAGCGGGAGAAGGGTTACGGCAAGGCGCTCGCCCTCGAACGGCTGGCGCTGCCCGACCGCTATTATTCCTTCGACCAGAACGGCTGGCACTTCGTCGTGCTCGACAGCATGCAGCCGGACTTCGCGAACAAGCACAACTACACCGCGAGCCTCGACGAGGCCCAGTTCGCGTGGCTGGCGCGGGATCTGGCGGCGGTTCCGCCGACCACGCCGATCGGGATCCTCTCCCACATCCCCATCCTCAGCGCCTGCGTCTTCTTCGATAACGAGCTGGAGGCGACCGGCAGCTGGGTGGTGCCGGGTGCCTGGACCCACATCGACGCCCGCCGCCTGAAGGACCTGTTCCGGCGCCATCCCAACGTGAAGGTCTGCCTCAGCGGGCACGTCCATCTGGTGGACGATGTGACCTACCTCGGGGTCCGCTACCTCTGCAACGGGGCGGTGAGCGGCGGGTGGTGGAAGGGCGATTACCAGGAGTTCCCGCCCGCCTACGCGATCGTGGACTTCTACGAGGACGGCACGGTCGAGCGGCAGCTGATGCCCTACCGCTCGCGGTGAGCGCCGGCGCCGGCTCCATGGCCGGGGACGGCGGACCCGGCGCAACGGCGGCGGGTCCGGCCGGTGCCCCGCGGCCGGATTCCCCGCGCGCGTGGGGCCTGCTCGGGCTGCTGGTGGCGGGCTACATCGGCGTCTACCTGTGCCGGAAGAACCTGGCGGTGGCGGTGCCCCTGCTGGTCGAGGACTTCGGGGCCACCCGCGAGGAGGTCGGCCGGATCGCCAGCGTGGGCACTTTGGCCTACGCCGCCGGCAAGCTGCTGCTGGCGCCGTTGGTGGACCGCTGGGGCGGGCGCGATTCTTTCCTGGGGGCCCTGCTCGCCGTGGTGGGCTGCGGCGCCCTGTCCGCCTTTTCGCCCACGCTTGGCATTCTGGGCCTGGCCTATGCCTGCAACCGCCTGGGCGCCTCGCCCGCGTGGGCGGCGATGGTTAAGCAAGCCTCGCCGTGGTTCGGCCAACGGAGTCAGGCTTTCGCCCTGGGCGTGCTCAGCCTGAGTTACGTCTTCGGGGGCGCCGCGTCGGTCGCGCTCGCCGGTTGGGTGGCGGCGTCCAGCGGTGGCAGTTGGCAGGCGATCCTGCTCGTGCCCTCCGGGGTACTCGCGCTCCTCGCGGTGGCGGCGTGGCGCCTGCTCCCGCGGGACGCGCCGCCGCGCCGGGGCGACGGGTCCGGTCCCCGCCCCGCGCCCACGCGGATCCCCTGGGCGGGATTGCTCCGGGACCGCGGCTTCCAGGTGCTGTGCGCCCTGAGCTTTATCCTCACGCTGGTCCGGGAGACCTTCAACGACTGGACGGTCGACTTCATCAAATCCACGGGCGGCCCCGGCATGTCGCTGCAGGTGGCGTCCTTCCTCTCGCTCCCCTTCGACCTGTGCGGGGCGGCGGGCATTTTGGTGACCGGCGTGCTGCTGGGCCGCGGCTCGCCCGCGCGCCAACGGTGGGTCCTGGCCGTGAATCTGACGCTCCTGGCCGGTAGCCTGTTCCTCCTCTCGCGTCCGTCGGCGCTGGCCTTCCCGTGGCTGGTCGCCCTCGTGGGGGTCGTCGGCTTTTGCGGCCTCGGGCCCTACAGCCTGCTCGCCGGCTACTTCTCGGTGCGCCTGCGGGGACCGGCCCTGGCCGGCACCATCTCCGGCCTGATTGACTCGGTCGGCTACCTCGCGGGCGTGCTCGCGGGATCCGGATTCGGTTGGATCCTCGACCGCTGGGGCTACGGCACCGGCTTCGGCCTGCTGGCCGTCGGGGCCACCGCCGCCGCGGGACTCGCCTGGCTGCTGCCCAGCCCCGCTCCCCCTTCGGAACATGCCTAAACTCTCCGCCTCCCTTCCCGCCGTCGTCCTCGACTGGGCCGGGACCACCATCGATCAAGGGTGCATGGCGCCCGTCTTCGCCCTGCAGGCCGTGCTGCGGCGCGA
>JBILWD010000405.1:0-2999 GCA_044370095.1 Opitutaceae bacterium
CGCGGAGATCGCCGAGGGCAGCGCCGGCACGACCACGTATCTTGGATCCTTCGCCGCCGGATCGGCCGGGAAGTCCGCCGGATTCACCAAGTCCAGTTCAACATACAGCAGCCCGGTCGCCAACCCGAGCACCCCGAGCTGCGCCCGCAAGCCGCGGTCTACCAAGCGCTGCAGCGCGCCGGGCTGGCCGAGGTCCAACCCCACGCCGTCCACCGGAGTCACCGCATCCTTGTGAATCTCGCAGACCACCGCGACCACCGAGCGTCCGCTCGCCGAGTCGTAGCGGAGATTGAGGTCGACCACCCGGCCGACGCGCACGCCCCGGAGCTTCACCGGCGAGCCAAGGTCGAGGCCGTGGATGGACTCGTTGAAGAAGACGGTGAAACGAGGCGGCTTGGAGAGGAAGCTGATGCCGCCGAAGGAGACGAGGGACAAAAACAGCAACGCGAGCCCACCAATCACAAAGGCCCCGACGACGGCTGGACTGACCTTGGTCTTCACGCGGGGGGAAGCTGGGCGATCGAGCGACGGAAGGACAGCCTGAACCGGCTCAGGCCGGGGCTGTCCGGGTGAGAAAGGCCCGGACCCGGGGATCCGGGGAATCCACGAGGGCGGCGGGCGGACCTGCGGCAATGATCCCCTGCTCCTCTCGCGCCAGCATCACCGCGCGGTCGGCGAGGGCGAAGATCGAGGCCAGCTCGTGCGAGACCACCACGATGGTCGTGCCGAAGGTGTCGCGGACCTGGCGGATGAGATCGTCGAGGCTGCGGGACGTCACGGGATCCAGGCCCGCCGAGGGTTCGTCGAAGAACACGACCGCGGGGTCGAGCGCCAGGGCCCGCGCCAGCCCGGCGCGCTTGCGCATCCCGCCGCTGATCTCGGCCGGGTAATAGTCCTCGAAACCCTGCAACCCGACCTGGGCGAGCTTGAGCGCGGCGAGTTCCCCGCGTTCCCGGCGGCTGAGCGGCGTGTACTCCTCGAGCGGCAGGGCGACGTTCTCGCGGAGGGTCAGCGAAGACCACAGCGCGCCGCCTTGGAAAAGCACCCCGAAGGTGCGCAGCAGCTCGCGTCGTCCGGCCGTGTCGGCCGCGGCGAAGGGCTCGCCGTGGAAGCTCACCCGCCCGCGCCGCGGCTCCTGGAGCCCGATCAGGTGGCGCAGCAACGTGCTCTTGCCGCAGCCGGAACCGCCGATGACGAAGAAGATCTCCCCCGGCGCCACCGAGAAGGTGATGTCGCGGAGCACCAGCCGGCCCTCGTAGCCGCAGTCGAGCGCCTCGGCGGCGATGGCGGGGATTCCCCCGGGGGCAAGGCGGGCGGGAGCGTCCATCGGCGTCAGATCCCGAGCACGTCGAACAACACCGCGAACAAGGCGTCCGCGATGACCAGCAGGAGCAGGGCCGTCACCACCGCCGAGGTGGTGGCGCGGCCGACGCCGTCGGCGCTGCGCTCGGCCTGCAGCCCGCGGAGGCAGCCGGCGAGACCGACGATCAGCCCGAACGCGGCCGCCTTGATCAGGCCGGAAGCCACGTCGGACAAATCGATGATCGTGAGCAGCTCCACCCAGAAGGCCGTCGGGGGAATCGCGAGCACGGCATAGGCGATCACCAGCCCACCGAGGATGCCGAGGGCGTTCGCGTAGAGCGCCAGCACTGGCATCATCACGGCCAGCGCCAGCAGCCGCGGCAGGACGAGGAACTGCACCGGCGGGATACCGAGCGTCGCGAGGGCGTCGATCTCCTCGTTCGCCTTCATATTGCCCAGCGTCGCGGCGTAGGCGGCGCCCGTGCGTCCCGCAAGTACCACCGCGGTCATCACCGCACCCATCTCCCGCACCATCGAGAGGCCCACCAGATCCGCGATCCAGATGTCGCCGCCGAACTGCCGCAGCACGATCGCGCCGGTATAGGCGAGCGTCACCCCGACGAGGAAGCTGATGAGGCTGACGATCGGCAGGGCCATCGCACCGCACTGCTGCATCTCAGCAGCACAGTCCGCCCAGCGGAACCGCCGCGGGCTGCGCGCCAGCCGCACCGCGCTGAGCGCACATTCACCGACGAAGTCCAGGATCGCCCGCGCCTGCACCGCGACCTCGCGCGTCGCGAGCCCCACCGCGGTCAGCAGGCTGTCCGTGCGGTCCGCCGGCGCGCCCCCGGCTTGGACGATCTCCAGCTGAGCGAGGAGGTCGCGCAGTCGGGGCGGCAGTTCCGCGTCGTCACAAGGTAGCCCAGCTGTGCGGCAAGCCCGGCGGACGCCCGCGAGGAAGAACGGCAGCGAACTGTCCCAGCGACCGAGATCAGCCGCGCGGAGCGCGATCCCGGTCGCGCCGGGCGGCGGCCCGGGCCACGCCGGAGAGGCCGTGGTGATGCTCCAGATTCCGCCCACCGTGACCACGCAACGGTCCCCCTCCGCCTCGATCCGCACGGCGGCGGAGGGGGGAACGGGAGCGTCCGGCATACCAACGAGTCCACCGGCACCGGCCGCGCGCGCCAACCCCATTTTGCGGCGCGGCGAGGTTTTGCCTCGTTTCCGCCCCAAGGGCCGGCACGCTCGCGCGACCGCGATGCCCCGTTACGACACCCTGCTGCTCGATCTGGACGGCACCCTAGTGGACGCGTTCACCACGATCCACCGCTCCTACTGCCACGTCCTGCCCCAACTCGGGCGGCCGGCCCCCACGCTAGCCCAAGTCCGCGCGGCGGTCGGGGGCGGGTTGGAGCGCGCGATGGGGCACTTTCTCCCCCCCGAACTCGTGGCGGAGGGCGCCCGACTCCACGTCGCCTACACCGACTCAATCTTGCTCGAGGACGTCCGGCTGCTGCCGGGGGCCCGGGAGTTGCTGGAGGCGCAGTATGCCCGCGGGGTGGTGCTGGCTGCGTTCACCAACAAGCGCGGCGAGCACTCGCGGCGCATTTGCGCCCACCTCGGGGTGACGCCGTTCCTGCGGGGCGTATTCGGCGCGGGTGACACGCCTTGGCTCAAGCCGCGGCCGGAATTCGCGG
>JBILWD010000406.1:0-2993 GCA_044370095.1 Opitutaceae bacterium
CGTACTCCGGCGTGGCCGAGCCGTATTTCGTGCCGGTGAGGTAGGCGTTAAACAGGTTGCGCAGGTTGGCGTTGAGGGAGAGGCGCCGGCTCAGCTGGTAATCCGCGCCGAGGTCCAGAGTGGTGCGGGCCGCGGTGTAGTTGAAGGCGTCCGGGGCGAAGGCCGGCTGGGCCGCCAGCTGCTGCTCGCCGCGGTAGTTCCATTTCGCGTTCAGGGTGAAGGGGCGGCGGGAGAAGGTGACGCCCCAGTTCACGTTGCGCGGGATGAAGCCGGTGAAATCGGACTGACGGGAGCCGCGCAGGCGGAGGCGGGTGGCGTTGAAGAACACGGTGAAGTTCCGCCCCCAAGTGCCGAGCGGCGCGAGCGAGTGCCGGGCGCTCAGTTCCGCGCCGGAGACCTGCGCGGATCCGGCATTGTAGCGCGTGGAGAGCTGCCAGCCGACGTACTCGGGCTCCAACCCCAGCGCCTCGAGGTCGTCCGCCGTCGCGACCGTGACTCGGTTCGCAAAGAAGTCGCGGATCTCCTTGTGGAAGGCCCCCACGGTGAAGAATCCGCCGGAGGCCGTGTAGTACTCGAGCGAAACGTCGAAGTTATCGGCGGTCCACGGCTTCAGGCCGGTGTTGCGGATGTCGATCGTGCCCCGGATCTGCTGCGGGTCGCCCAGCTGCGACTCGTCGAGATCGCGCTCGCTGATGGTGGCGTTGGGGATGATCTCGCTAAAGTCGGGCCGCCCGAAGGTGCGGGCCCAAGCCGCGCGTGCCTGTAGCGACTCGGTGGCGAGCCAGGTGAGGTGCACGCTCGGGTAGAAGCCGTCGTAACCCTTCTCGGCGCGGAAGGCGCGTTCTTGGCGGGTCAGGCGCAGTTCCTCCATCGAGCCGACCGCGCCAGCCTCAGGGCGGCGGATGCGCTGCCCGCGCGCGTCGCGGGAAAAGGTGCCGTCAGCGCGGCGCACCCAGACGTTGGCCGGCTCGAAGACGGGCCCGAGGCCCTCGTCGTCGGTGCGTTCCCAGCGGACGCCCGTGAGCACGTTCAGGCGGTTGCTGAACAGGCGGGCCTCGGCCTGCGCGTAGGTGGCGGAGACGGTCTCCTGGAGGTACTCGGAGTTGGTGATGTGGAACTGCGCCTCGGCCACGGCCTGGGCCGGGGTGCGGGTGAAGAGCGTGGGATTCTCGCGCCACGCGCGGTAGGCGCGGTGCTTGGAGGTCCAGGGTGGCACGAGGCCGGGTAGGCCGAAGTGGGAGTTCCGACCGACGTAGACCTGGTTGCGGTAGGGCGCGGCGGCGAGGCTCCCGCCCACGCCGTTGTGGGTATAGGTGGCGCTCTCCTTGTTGCTGTCGCGCTCCTGCCGGCGGACCAGGCCGCCCGCCTGCAGGGAAGCGGGGAAGGGCAGCCAGCCGAGGCGGCGCCGGACATTGAGGTCCACCGCGCTCATCTCCTCGCTCACGTCGCGCGAGAGCAGGGAGGCGTTGTTCACCCGGTAATTGTTGATGTCGTAGAGGTCCACTTCCCGGCCGGTGTTGTCGTAGGCACGGATCGAGCGGGGTTGGATGGAGGTGATGTCTTGGAGCACGAGGCGGACGGCAGGCACGAGGGTGACGTTCATTCCGGCAAAGTTGCCCTCGTCGCCGCTGCGGAACGCGTTGGTGGAGCGGGAGCGGGTGAGGCTGGCGTCGATCCGCCACGCGCCGTTGTCGAAGCGGTAGCGCAGCCCGGCGCCGCGCACCTCCTCGTAGCGGGTCATAAAGTTGCCGCTGCCGAGCGTGACCGCGCCCCGGCCGGTGGCGCCGGAGGTGAAGGTCTCCCCGAAGGTCAGCGGCGTGCCGCCCGCGACGGTCGGGTTGCCGTTGGTGCCGGCGTTGAAGTCCATGCTCTGGTGCCCCCACGAGGCCTGGTACTGGTTCAGCAGGGCGTTGAAGGAGAGGACGGTCTCGGGGTTGACGCGCCAGTCCGCCTTCACGCTGGCCGAGTTCCGGGTGATGTCCTTGGACCCGTCGTTGATGCCGTACTGCTGGAGGAAGGGGCGCGCGGGGGATGCGCCGGTGGCGGTGCCGGCCGCGTTGTAGGTGAGGGTCGAGTGGTCCTCCTCGCCGGCGGAAAGGGAGCGGCTGCCAGTGAGGACGACGCCAAAGTTGCGTCCGAGCGGCAGGGTGTAGTCGAAGTCCACCCCGGGCATCACCTTGCGGCGGCGGTCCTCGTAGGAGTGCGGCTGGCGCGCGAGGGTGAGGTAGTCGCCGTTGCCCGCCGCGTAGAGCCGGTAGCGGAACTCCGCCCGATTCCGCTCGAACGCGCTCTTGCTGACCATATTCACCGAGCCCGCCATCGAGTCCGCGGGGTTGGCCGGGGTGGGGACCTTGGTGACCTCGATGCGGGAGACGTTGTTGATCGCGAGCTGGGAGAACTGGAAGGTGCGCGAGTTGCCGTTGAAGTTAGCGTTGGCCAACTGGGCGCCGTCGGCGGTCACGGTGGTGAGGTTGGTGGCGAAACCGCGCAGGGACACGGTGTTAATCTGCGCGTCGTCGTGGTCGCCGGAGATGCCGGGCAGGAACTTGAGGAACTCGCCCACGTTGCCCTCTGCCATATCGCCGAAGGAGTCGGTCGAGACGACCGCCTTGAGGTTCGCGGCGAAGCGCTGCTCGTTGGTGGCGAGGGTCTCGCCCTCCGTGTCCCGCGAGGTCGCGACGACAAACGCGTCGAGCCGGACCGCCGCGGCGTCTCGTCCGTAGCGCGCGACGCTCGTGAGCGCGAAGTCACGCGTGGCGCTTTCCCCCTGGCCCACGCGCAGGCGGGCCTCCTGCGGGTCGAGGCCGGTGTAGAAGACCTCGAGGGTGACCTCGCCGGCCGGTACCGGCGTCAAGCGGTAGATGCCGGCGTCGTCGGTGAACACGACCTGGTCGGCGCCGCGGAGGGTGACGCGGGCGTTGGGGAGGTACTGGCCGGTCACGGCGTGCTGCACCCGGCCGGAGACGGCGCCAGCGGGCGCGGAGGCCGCGGCG
>JBILWD010000145.1:0-9337 GCA_044370095.1 Opitutaceae bacterium
CCCAACAATCTAGCCGTGCTCGCGGATTCGCGACGGGGCGGGCTGCGGCAGGACCTTTCCCTTGCGCCCGGACTGCTCGGTTCGGCGTTCGCGGCTTGGACCAACTATCCCGCCTACACCGAAAGCACCGTGCCGGTGGACCCGGAGACGGTGGACCCCGCGCTCGCGGCGATCGCCCCGCCGGCGATCTCGCCGGCTTACGGCTCGGACTCGGTGCGACGCCGGCTGCGGATGACGCCGCCGCTGATCGCGGAGGGCGGGGCGCACCAGATTGCGCCGGTGCTCTCGTACTTTCTGCTCTCCTTTAATGTCCGTACCGCCGGCGATAGCGCCGCCGCGCGACCCTTCGAGCTCGCGGCCCGCTGGCTCGTCTCCCTCTGGAACCCGTACACATCGGCGTTGGTGCCGGAGAACCTCCGCCTCGAGATCTCGGGGCTCCCGCGCACCATCCGGGTGGTCAACGTGCAGGGCGAGAGCCCCGTGCCGGTGGGCGATTTCTCCGTCCACGACCCCTCGGTTTTCGGTTCACCGGCGATCGACCCGGATCTGGCCGAGCCGCCGATGATCATCAACCTGCCGTGGACGCCGGACGGCTCCAGCGCGGACCGCCAGTCGTGGTTGCCCGGTCGGGTCTACACGTGGCGTTCGGTCGCAGACGCCACCAAGCCCGAACAGCCGCCGGCCACGGGGTTCGCGAGCCAGTTCTATTCCCGCACGCTCGACGCGGCCGGGGCCTCCGCCGCCGTTCGCCCGCTACCCCTTGGGGAACAGCTCGGGAGCGATAACCACGTGCTCGAGATCGAGGGCGCGGACCGCGTGACAGTCACCGTCTACGTCGTACCGCGCACCGGCCCGGATGATCCGCCCGCGCTGCCAATCAAGCTGGCGACGTACGTTTCGCCCGAGTTTGTCACCCAGTTCGCCAGCTCTCCGCAGGCCGCGCGTCAGACCGCCACCCAGTTCTCCTACGTCTTCCGGCTCGCCGAGAGCATCGACACGCCCACCGCGCCCGGCCGCTGGCTGACCACGACGGGACTGGATCCCCGCCGCCGCCGGCTGCCTGGCGAGGCCTTCGTGCCCGGAGAAAACGGCAACGATCCGTCGCTGTACGTGAATTATCGGACGATCAGCGCGCCCGACCGACTGCTCGATCGGGGCGAGACCTCCCGCTCCTACAACGAGGACGTGCCCGTATTCGAGTTGCCCCGCGCCCCGCTGCTTTCGCTCGGCGCGGCCCAGCACTTCCGGCTGCCGGGCCAGCGGCCGTTCATGATCGGGAACTCGTGGGGCTTCGGCCAAGAGGTCAACGGGGTGCCGGTCGGGGAGATTTTCGATCGCTACTTTTTCTCCGGCGTCCGCGAGGGCGTGAACCCCGGCACCGCCGCCAACGGTGACCTGATCGTGCCCAATCCGCTGCTGCGGACCGTGCGTTGGTACGAGCCGGGGGCGGGCTACCGCAAGCCGACCGTGGACGACCTGCGGGCGACGGTGGAGGGCCTCGATCCCGCCGGTGCGGTAGGCGCGGCGGACGCGCGTTCGTCCCGATTCTTCCTGCAGGCGGGGGCCTTCAACCTGAACTCGACGAATGTCGCCGCGTGGGCGGCCGTGCTGCGCGGGGTGCGTTTTCCCAGCCCGCAGACCTTTCGCTATCTCAGCCTTTCCTCTTCGACCGGCACCGCCTCCGGCGACACTTCGGTCGCGACCGTCCAGTCGACGAACGCGCAGTTTTTCCGCTTCTCCCAGACGGCGCAGGAGACCTATCAGGCGGAGTCCGGCCGCGCGGATCCGGCGGGCTCAGCGGCGCGCTCTGAGCTGTTCCGCCGTGGGATGCGCACGCTCAACGCGGCGGAGACCGGGGCGCTCGCGACGAAGATCGTCGAGCTAATCACGGCCCGGCACGGCGAGGAGGGCCCCTTCCTTTCCGTTAGCGACTTCCTCGCGCCGCACCCGCGTTACGCGGCGGTTGACGCGGAGGGCGGCGAGATTCCGCGCAGCCTGCTCGAGGCCGCGATCGCCGAGACCGGAATCAACACTTCCGTGGCGGAGTTCGATCCTGAGGCCAAGGTGCAGATGCATTCTCAATGGCTCACGCAGGCAGATGTCATGACCGCGCTGGCGCCCGGGCTGTTCGCGCGTTCGGATACCTTCACCATCCGCGCTTACGGGGAGGCGGTAAACCCCGCCACCAATGCGACCGAGGGCCGCGCCTGGTGCGAGGCCCTGGTGCAGCGGGTGCCCGAGTATTTCGATCCGCCGAAGGGGAACGGGGATCTCACCGGGGATGCGGCCGAAGTCCTGCCGGAGAACCTGACCAGCCCGCTGAACCTCGCGAATGGCCGTCGCTTCCGGATCCTATCCTTCCGGTGGCTGACCCAGCCCGACCTATGAACGCTGGCCCTCCGTCTTGGCGGGCGCACGGTCGCCGTGGGTGGCTGGCTGCTGCGGTGGCTTGGGCCTGCGCGTGGAGTGCGGGAGCGCTGCGCGGAGCGAGCCCCGCGGTGACCCTGCGCTTCACGGTCTTCAGTCCCCGCCCGCCGGGCGAGGCGGCCTACGTCGCCGCGCCGGGCCAAGCGCCGACCCGGCTGCGGTTCTATCCATTGGCGCGTTCCCCGCGTTACGATTATCGCGGGCCGGCGCCGCTGCGCTTCATCGCCCCTCGCGACCTGGCGCTCCTCGCCGAGGCGGAGATCCCGGCTGGCCTGACCAGCGCGCTGATCATCCTGCTCTCGGACGAAAAGGTTGCCGGGCGCTGGCGGACGATCGTCCTAGACGATGGGGACGCGCGGTTCCGGGCCGGCCAACTGGTGCTCGTCAACCTCAGCGGGTTGGAACTGGAAGGGACACTGAACGAGCGGCCGTTGAAGCCGGTTCCGGGGCCCAACCCGCCGCTGCCGGTGCCGCGTACGAGCCAGTTGGTGCTGCGGACCAGCGCCCGCGGCGCGACCTATCAGGCGCTGACAACGGAGCTGAACCTCGCCGAGGGCGAACGCGCGCTGCTGCTGCTCTTACCTCCATTGAGGGCCGGCACTTTTGCGGTCCAGCACCGGTTGCTCGTGGATCGGCCGGCGGCGCGGGTCAGTCGGTGATCCAAACGAGATCCCCGGCCCGGACCTCGTCGAACAGCTCGATCATCTCGACGTCGCGGAGGAGGACGCAGCCGGCGCTGAGCGGTTCGCCGATCCGGTCGCCGTGGTTGGTGCCGTGGATGTAGACGTAGCGGGAGTAGGTGTCGACGTCGCCCCCAAGGTTCACGCCGGACTCGAGCCCGCGCAGCCAAAGGATTCGCGAGGTGACCAGGTCCGGGGCTTGGCCGTCGGGGCCGGGGGGCAGCTCGCTCCAATGGCGGCCGGTGGGCACGCGGGCGCGGAACACCATCCCGGCGGGCTGGCCGGCCCCGATGCGTTCCGCGATCACGTGCCAGCCGCGAGGCGTGCCGAGGGAGTTGCGCGCGTTGGAGGGCGGGCGACGGGAGGTGGACACCGGGTAGGCGCGGACGAGCTGTTCCCCGCGGTAGAGCTGCAGGGTGGCGGCGCCGATGCGGACGTGCAGCAGCCGAGGTCCGGGCTTGATGCCCAGTCGCGCGCAGGCTTTGCTCGCCAGCTGCATGGCTGATTCCCGCGTGAATTCACCCTCCGTCACGGTCGGCATCGTCGGCGCCACGGGCGCCGTCGGTCAAGAGCTGCTGCAATTGCTCCACGACCGCGGTTTCCCCCTGAAGTCGCTCCGCCTGTTCGCCTCTGCCCGTTCGGCGGGCCGCACGGTGAGCTATGCGGGGCGCAACTACACGATCGAGGAGGCCAAACCCGGGGTGTTCGCGGGCGTCGACCTCGCGTTTTTCGCCGCCGGTGGGTCCGTCACCCGCGCGCTGGCCCCGGACGCCGTGCGCGCCGGGTGCCTGGTGATCGACAAGAGTTCCCACTACCGGATGGATCCCGACGTCCCGCTGGTGATCCCCGAGATCAATCCGGGGGAGCTGCGGCGGCACCGCGGGATCATCGCGAACCCAAACTGCTCGACCGCGGTGACCCTGATGGCGCTTTGGCCGCTGCATCAGGCCTTCGGCCTGCGGCGGTACTTCGCGGCGACCTACCAGTCGGTGTCCGGCACCGGGGCCGAGGCGATCCGCGAGTTGGAGGAGCAGGTGCAGGGGCACGTGAAGGGCGTGGCGGCGCAGCCGAAGGTTTATTCTTATCCGATCGCGTTCAACCTGATCCCGCAGGTCGATTCCTTCGGGCCCAACGGCTACACCGGCGAGGAGACCAAGATGATGCTGGAGAGCCGGAAAATTATGGGTCTACCCGACCTGCGCGTCTCCGCCACCACGGTGCGCGTCCCGGTGGTCCGGGCGCATTCCATCGCGGTGAACGCGGAATTCGAGCGTCCAGTTTCGGTCAAAGCCGCGCACGCCGCGATCACAGCTTTCGTCGGCGCCGAGCTAGTGGACGACCCTGGGCAGCAGCGCTACCCGACCCCCCTCGAGTTCTCCCGCAAGGTGAAGTGCGGGGTGGGGCGTATCCGGCTCGACACCGCGCTCGACAATGGGCTCGCCCTGTGGGTGAGCGGGGACAACCTTTGGAAGGGGGCGGCGCTCAACGCCGTCCAAAACGCCGAGCTGATGGTGCGCGAGGGCCTGTTGCGGCCCGCGGGCGCCTGAAGGCGACGGCCGGGACGCTTAGCTCAGTTGGTTAGAGCATCTCGTTTACACCGAGAGGGTCGGGGGTTCGAGTCCCTCAGCGTCCACCATCCACCATCCACTGTCCGCTGGGGCGGGCTGAACTTCGGCTGGCCTCCCCTCGGTTTTTGCCACTCACTCCTTTTTTTCCATGCGCCACACGATCTCCGTCCTCGTCGAAAACAAGTTCGGCGTCCTCGCCCGGGTGTCCGGCATGTTCTCCGGTCGCGGGTTCAACATTGACTCTCTGAACGTTGCGCCGACGCACGACGCGACGCTGTCGCGCATCACCACGGTGCTGAAGGGCGACGAGGCCCAGCTCGACCTCTGCATCAAGCAGCTGCGCAAGCTGGTCAACGTGGTTGAAGTGGTGGACTTCACCGAGGGCCAGGCGGTCGAGCGCGAGCTCGTGCTCGTCAAAGTGCGCGCCGATGCCCGCTCGCGCTCCGAGATCGTCCAGATCGCGGACATCTTCCGCGCCAAGATTGTGAACCTCGCGGCCGATAACCTGATTATCGAGTTGACCGGTTCTGACGACAAGGTGGGCGCCCTGCTCAGCCTGCTGGAGCCGTTCGGCATTCTGGAACTGGCCCGGACCGGACGCCTCGCCCTCAAGCGCTAAACCCCAAGCTTTTTCACCCATGCCCGCCAAAGTCTACACTGACAAAGACGCCGATCTCGGCGTGTTCGCCAACAAAACGCTCGCCGTCCTCGGCTACGGTTCCCAGGGCCACGCCCACGCGCTGAACCTCAAGGATAGCGGCTGTAAGGTCATCATCGGCCTCTACCCGGGTTCCAAGTCCCGCGCTGTCGCCGAGCAGCACGGCTTTGAGGTCGTCGACACCGCCGAGGCGGTCCGTCGCGCCGATGTGATTATGGTTGGCCTGCCGGATATGAAGCAGGCTGACGTTTATCTGCAGGACATCCTGCCGAACCTCGCCAAGGGCAAGACGCTGCTCTTCTCCCACGGCCTCAGCGTCCACTTCGGCCTGATCAAGCTGCACAAGGACATCGACTGCATTATGGTGGCCCCGAAGGGCCCCGGTCATATGGTCCGCCGGCTCTACGCCGAGGGCAAGGGGATGCCCGCCCTCGTCGCGGTCGCGCAGGACAAGTCGAAGCGCGCGCTCAAGACGGCGCTGGCGTGGGCCAAGGGCATCGGCTCGACCCGCGCCGGGGTGCTCAAGACCTCGTTCAAGGAGGAGACCGAGACGGATCTCTTCGGCGAGCAGGCGGTCCTCTGCGGTGGCGCCAGCGCGCTGGTGCAGGCGGGCTTCGAGACGCTGGTCGAGGCCGGTTACCAGCCGGAGATGGCCTACTTCGAGTGCCTCCACGAGCTGAAGCTGATCTGCGACCTGATGTACGAGAGCGGTATCGCCGGGATGCGCTTCTCCATCTCCGAGACGGCCAAGTACGGTGACATCACCCGCGGCCCGCGCGTGGTCAACCGCCAGACCAAGGCCGAGATGAAGAAGATCCTGAAGGAGATCCAGTCCGGCAAGTTCACCCAGGAGTGGGTGAAGGAGCACAAGGGCGGCCTGAAGAAGTACCACGCCCTGCTCAAGGCCGGCGAGAAGCACCAGATCGAGAAGACCGGCGCCTACCTCCGTTCGATGATGCCCTGGATGACCAAGAAGAACATCAAGGGCGTCCAGGCGTCCTATTCCTGAGACGCGCTGGAGACCTCCGCGAGGGCGCCGAGACCATGGTCTTTGCGCCCTCTCTTTTATCCTGATGCCGACCCTCACCCTCGCCACCCGCAAAAGCCCGCTCGCCCTCGCGCAGACCGGGATGGTGGCGGCCGTGCTGCGTGCCAGCTTGGGCGTGGAGACGGCGGAACTCCGGATCGTGACCACCGGGGACCGGCAGACGGAATGGTCCCTCGAGAAGAAGGGCGGGAAGGGGCTCTTCACGAGCGAGCTGGAGGCTGCCCTTCTGCGCGGTGAGGCGGATGTGGCCGTCCACAGCACTAAGGACCTGCCAGGGGAGATGGCGGCCGGGCTCGCCATCGCCGGCTACCTGCCGCGAGCGGACGCGCGCGATGTGCTGGTGCTCCGGGAGGGCGTGTCCGCCCCTCGCTTGCTGGCGACGGGCAGTCCGCGCCGCCGGCTGCAGGTGCAGCGTCTATTCCCGGAGGTCGCCTTCACCGAGATCCGGGGCAACGTCGACACCCGCTTGCGCAAGATCGCCGAACAGCAACTGGCGGACGGGACCATTCTGGCGGCCGCCGGACTGCACCGCCTCGGCATCACCGCCTGGCCCGGTATTACCTTCACGCCCCTCGGCTTTGACGCGGCTGTGCCCGCCGTCGGGCAGGGTGCGATTGCCATCCAATGCCGCGCTGCAGACGCCGCCGGCTTCGCCGGGTGTTTCGACGCCGCCACGATGTCCGCGGTCTCCGTGGAGCGGGCTTTTCAGGCGGCGCTCGGCGGTGGCTGCCAGACGGCCTTTGCGACCCACGTCGCGGACGGGCAACTGCACCTGTTCCACGAGGCGTGCGGCATCCGTCAGGCGAGCTTGGCGCCCGAGGATTTCGCCGCGCCGGCTGCCACCGCCGACCGGCTCCTCCGGGCGTGGCGACTCCGCTTATGAATTCCTCTCCGCTCGCCGGTAAGCGCGTCGCGGTGACCCGCGCACGGGAGCAGGCGCCCGAGCTCGGTCGCCGCCTCGTCACCCTTGGAGCCGAAGTAATTGAGCTGCCGCTGATTAGTGTCCGCAAAGACATCGATAAGCAGACGCTGGCCGACGTCCTGCTCGAGCTGGGTACCTACGATTGGATCGTCTTCACCAGCGCGAACGGCGTGCGCTGTTTCTTCGAGGAGTTTCACCGGATTTTCGACGATATCCGCTCCCTGGGCTTGCTGCGCTTCGCGGCGGTGGGCGATACCACGGCGGCCGCGATCCGCGAGCAGCACCTGCGCGTCGAATGCCAACCTACGGTGGCGACCGGTGACGCGCTCGCCGAGGCGCTCATCGCCACGGGCAGCCTAGACAGCGCCAAGATTCTTGTGATCACGGGCAACCTGAACCGTGACACGCTTGTCCGTCGCTTAGAGGAGGCCCGGGCCATTGTCGATCGGCTGCCCGTTTACCGGACCGAGCCGACGGACTTGGCCGCGGACGCCGCCGCGGCCGATTTCCGCCGTACCGGAGCCGACGCGATTCTCTTCGCCTCGGCCTCGGCGGTGGAGTCCTACGCGACCCAGGCTACCGCCCTGCGGCTGGCGGACGGGGCCCGGCGGCCGCTCGCGGGCAGCATCGGCCCGCTGACGACGCAGGCGCTGCGCAAGGCCGGGCTGGAGGTGTCCTTTGAGGCCGCCTCGCCCTCGCTCGATGATCTGGTGACGGCACTGCTCGTCGCCCTGAAGCGATGAAGGCCCCCTTCCTCGATCTCTCTCTGCAGCACCGGGAACTGCGCGAACAGGCGCTGGCAGCGCTTGCCGCCACCTACGATGCGAATCGGTTCTGCCTTGGACGCGACGTCGAAGATTTTGAGCGAGCCTTCGCCGCTTCGCTGGGTTACCCGAGCGTGCTCGGGATGAACAGCGGGACCTCCCCGCTGCACGTGGCTTGCTTGCTGGCGGGCTTCGGCCCGGGCGACGAGGTCATTACCTCGCCCTTCACCTTCATCTCCTCCGCGTGGGGCATCAGCTACGTCCGCGCGACGCCGGTCTTCGCCGATATCGAGGAGGGGGGATTCAACCTGGATCCGGATCGGCTGGCAGCTGCGATCACCCCGCGCACGCGGGGCATCGTGGTGGTCCATCTATTCGGCCAACCCGCGCGGATGGAGGAGCTCCTCGCAGTCGCCCGTCGGCATAACCTTTTTGTGATCGAGGATTGCGCTCAGGCGGTCGGAGCCCGTTACGGGGACACGCCCGTGGGCCTGTTGGGTGACGCGGGGACCTTCAGCTTTTATCCAACCAAGAATCTTGGCGCCTGCGGTGAGGCCGGGGCCTTTGTCGCGCGTGACGCCGCGCTACTTACGCGTGCTCGCCACGTGCGGGTGCACGGCTCGGATCGGCGCTACCAGCACGACATCATCGGCGGTAACTTTCGGATGGATGGCTTTCAGGGAGCGCTGCTGAACGTGAAACTCCCGCATCTCGCGGCTTGGACGGCTCGCCGGCAGGCCATCGCCGCCCGTTACCTCCAGGGAATTCGTTTGGCCGACACGCGATTACCGGCTCCTGAGGCGCACGGAGCTTCGGTTTTTCACCAGTTCACCCTGCTGCATCCGCGGCGGGATCAACTGCGCGAACACTTGGCGCGGCTCGAGGTCGGCACGGATCTCATCTATCCCCGGCCCCTGCACTTGCAGCCGTGTTACGCGTCCCTGGGCCGAGGTCCCGGGTCCTTCCCGCGGGCGGAACGCGCGGCAGAAACCTGCCTCAGCCTGCCCATCTTCCCGGAGCTGACCGACGCCCAGGTCGAGCACGTCATCCAGTCCGTGAACGCGTTCTGAACCGGGAGGCGGACCCGATGATCGCCGGCATCCGAGTCAAGGTCTGCGGCCTGCGATCCCTGGTGGATGCCGAAGCGGCGGATGCGGTGGGGGCCGACTACCTCGGCTTTATTCTCTATCCGAAATCGCCGCGCTGCATTTCGCTCGAGCAGTTCCGCTCGCTGCTCCCGCGATTGCCCCCGCGGCAAAAGGTCGCCGTG
>JBILWD010000146.1:0-9315 GCA_044370095.1 Opitutaceae bacterium
GCCGAGACCTGGAGGCTCAGGCGGTGGGTGCTGCCGGGGCGGCAGTGCGCGCCAACGTCGAGTTCCCCCCCGGGGTAACGGAGCTCGCCCACGCGGCGGCCGTCGATCCACACGACCGCGAGCGAGTTCACGTAGTCCGCGCTCAGACGGAGCCCGCGGCCGGCCCAAGTGGCGGGAACCGCGATCTCCCGTTCGTACCAGGCGACCTCCAGTTCGGGCAGCGGGCGGCTACGCCACGCCGCGTGACTGAAGACCACCTGCGAATCCTTCTGGATGTAGCTCCCGATGCCGGGCCAACTGCCCGGGACCTTGAAGAAACCCCACTGGCCCGTCGGCGGCGGCCGTTCCCCCGGCTCGGCGGGCTGCCAGCGCCAAAGTCCGTTCAGGCAGACCCGCTCGCGCGTGGGCGTGGCCTCGCGGTGGGCGGCAGCGGGATCCCAGATCGCGGTGACCCCAGCCGGCAACGGCGCCGCGAAGGAGCTGTCCGGTGCCGCCGCAACGGCGGCGAGCGGCAAGAGGCCCGCGAGCCACCGCGCGCGCACGCGGTGAAGGGCACGATGGACGCGCGGAAGATTCACGGTTGCTTGCGCTTGCCCTGCTTGGCGCCCGGGGGCGCGGCCGGCGGCGGGTCGGTGCGGGCGAGGCGACCGTTCTCCTCCGCCTGGCGTTCCCAAAGGGCCGCGAGCGCGCGGACGCGTTCCGGCTCGGCCGCGGCGAGGTCGCGCTGTTCCCCGCGGTCGCGCGCCAAATCGTAGAGTTCCCACGGGCCACCCTTCACCGCGACAAGCTTCCAGTCGCCCGCGCGCAGGGCTCGGTTCCCCTCGTGTTCCCACCAGAGGAATTGCCGGTCGAGGGGTACGTCGGCGGCGAACGCCGGCACGAGGCTCCGGCCCGGCCAGGGTGGCACCGGATGCCCACGGACCGCGGCGGGACGGGCCGCACCTGCGAGCTCCAGGAGCGTAGGCACCACGTCGATCAGGTGGACCGGCGTGTGGCGGAGCTCGCCGCGCGCGCGGATGCCGGCCGGCCAATGGGCGATGAGCGGCGTGGCGATGCCGCCCTCGTGGACCCAGGTCTTGTGGCGGCGGAACGGCGTGTTCGCGGCGCTCGACCAACCCGGGCCGAGGGAAAGGTACGTTGCCGCCGAGCCGGGGGCCGCCCGCGGATCGTGCCCGCCGCCGCGCACCATAATCTCCGCGCTGGCCCCGTTGTCGGAGCCGAAGAGGATCAGGGTGTTGTCGAAGGCCCCCATCGCGCGCAGCTGCGCGAGCACCCGGCCCAGCTCGCGGTCCATCTGGTCCACCATCGCCGCGTGCACCGCCATCTTCGCGGCCTGGAAGGAACGCTGCTCCGGCGTGAGCTCGGTCCAAGGGAGCGGGCGGTTGACCTCGCCGGGCCCGAGCGCGCGGATCGCGTCGGGGAAGGCGTAGGGCGGGCCGACGTCGCGCTCCATCGGGGGCAGGTCGTGGCGGACGAGCCCGAGGCGGCGCTGGCGCGCGTGGCGCGCGGCGGCGATCTCGTTCCAGCCGCGGTGGTAAGTGTCGCGATGGCGGGCGATATCCGCCGCCGGAGCGTGCAACGGAAAGTGCGGGGCAGTGAAGGCGAGGTAGAGGAAGAACGGGCGGCCGGGGAACCGCGCGGCGTGGTCGCGCAGGTACTTCACCGCGTGCTCGGCGGTGGCGGCGGTGACGTGGTAGTCCGGCGTCTGCACGCCGGGCACGCCGTCGTCGGTGTTGCCGGGCGCGAGGAAGAAATTGTTCTGGCCTTGGCCGATTTCGAAGCTGTGCGCGAAGCCGTGCTCGCGGGGCGGACCGTCGACGTGCCACTTGCCGGCGTGGAGGCTCCGGTAACCGGCCGGAGTGAGTAACTCGCTCGCGAGGGGAGCCCACGCGGGACGAAGGCCGCGGGCCCCGCTCGGCACACCCGGCACGACGTCGCGCCGCACCTGCTGCGCGTAGAAGCCCGTAAGCACGGCCGCGCGCGAAGGCCAGCAGCGGGCCGTGCTGTAAGCCTGGGTGAAGCGCAGTCCGCCCGCCGCGAGCGCGTCGAGGTGCGGCGTCGGGATCTCGCCGCCGTAGCTCCCGAGATCGGAGTAGCCGAGGTCGTCGGCCAGAATGACGAGAAAGCTCGGCGGCGCGGCGGGGGCGGGCGCGGCGGCGCAGGCGACGGAGGCGAAGACGAGGCCGGCAAGGAGCGGAAGGAGGGGGCGCATCGGCGGGGCACACCGAGGAAAGCGCCGGGCGGCGCTGCCCGCAAGCCGTCCCGGTCAGCGCGCCGGGCGGGGCACGCCGAAATGGGCGAGCACGTTGCGGAGCAGTCCCGCCATCCGCGGGTCATCCGCCAAAACCCAGCCGGAGCCGATCGCGCCCGCATTGAAGACCCGCCCGCCACCGGGGCGCTCCCAGTAGATGAGGTCCGCGCCCGTGTCCTCCGCGGGCTGGACCCGGCGCGAGAAGTAATCGAAGGCGCTGCCGCCCTTGCGCCAATGGACCCTCCCCCGCGCCAGCACGGCGATCCCCGCCGGATCCGCCGGCACGCTGCCGCCGGGCGGGGAGGGCTCCTGCTGCAGGCGGGCGAACGTCGAGGGCAGGACGTCGAACTCGTGCGCGTTCGCGCGGCGCACCCCGTCGCCCGCGTCGCCGAACGTGTCCCCGCGGCGCAGCCCGAGGTCCTCGGGTTGGCGGAACAGGAAGTGGGCGGGCTCCTCGACCACGTAGGGCCCGAACTGCTCCGGGGCCGCGGGCGCGTTGAAGCCGAGCAGGTCGAGGGCGATGAGGTTGACCCCGGGATGCCCGCACTCGCGCAGCAGCCCGCCGCGCCGTCCGTCGTGGCTGTGCCAGGCCTCGCCGCGGCGGGCGGCGGGCACCCGTGCCCCGGGACCGTCGGCCTTGCGGCATTCCATCACGGTGCCGGCGGCATCGAAGGAAACCCGCCAGTACATGGAGTTGCCGCTGAGCACGACGAGGTTGCCGCCGCCGCGCAGGTACGCCTCCGCCCCGGCGTACATCGGGAGCGACCAGTACTCGCTGTGCCCGACGACGAGGACCGCCGCGTAGCCGCGGAGCAGCCCCGGATCGCGGTGAAGATCGAGGTCGCTGGCGGTGTCGCAGGCGTAGCCCTGCTCCTCGAGCCACACGTGCGTGAACCGGTCGGCGCGGGCGAGGTGGCTGTAGCGCGTGGGGCCGCCGTAGAGGATGTGCGGGCCGGCGACGGGCCACGGCATCCGCAGGCCCATCTGGTAGGTGCCCTGGCCGCGGGCGTGGTCGCGGTAGAGGTTGAAGGCGGGGAGGCCGCGGGAATCCCGCTCCACGCCGCCCGTGCCCCAGACCTGGTGCAACCCGGCGCGCGGCAGGGCGAACGGGGTGGCGTTGTAAGCGCGCCACGTGTTGGTCGCGAAGAGCAACAGCAGCGGCGCGCGCGCCCGCGCCGGATTCCGCCGGACCACGAAGGTGCAGTCATACCGGCACGGAGCGCCGTTGTAGGGGAAGGTGAAACGGGCGACGTACAGTCCCGGGCGCGCGTCCGCGGGCACCGCCCAGCGGTGCGTGACGTCCCAGCGGCAATCGTAGAGGTCGTCGGCGGCGAGCCGCAGGCCGTGCCCGCGGCGCGGGTCCGCGACCGGTTCGGGCGCGCCGAAGCGGGGGACGTCCGCCGCGAACGACGGCCCGCCGATCATCCAGGTGCCGAGGTTGACGATCCGCCCCTCGCGTCCCCCGCCGGACGCATCCGCGACACGCTCTCCCCGCTCCTCGTCCAGCGGCCACCACGCGAGCGCGCCCGGCGCCGGCGGTCCGAGCCCCCGTGCGGCGAAACGCAGTTCCACCTCCGCGGCGGTCAGGGCCCGCCCATAGACCGCAGGCGCCGCCAGGTCCCCGTCGAGGAACCGTTGCGCGACTCCCCCCTCCCCCATCGCCCCGAGCCGCAGCGGGTGCGCGCCGGGCCGGAGCGGACCGGCGAAGGGCCACGCGCCCGCCTCCACGCCATCGACGAAGACCCGCTTGATCGCCCCGTCCCAGGTCGCCACGAGGTGGTGCCACTGGTCCCGACGGATTCGGCCGGGGGCGGTGCGGTGCACGACCTGCGGGTCGGGCGAGACGCCGTCCCCGAGGAAGAACCCGACGTAGCCCCCTTCCCCGAGGCCGAGCGCGAAGCCGTCGTCGGCGGTCTTGTCCTCCTGCGTGATCAGGCCCTGGAGACGCCCGAGGTCCCAGGGGCGGAGCCAGCACTCGAGGGTGAGGGCGCGGAGTTCCGGGCCGAAGCCGCGGACACAGGCGACGTAGGAGCCCGGGTGGATCGGCTGGGGGCGCGCGGGTGCAGGCGGGAACCGGTGGAGCACCTCATCCCCCTCCAGGTCATCAATCCGGCGCCCGAGGCGGCAGAGCGTCAACGCGTAGGGCACGCTGGCGCTCACGCACAGCTCGAGCTGACCGCCGGCGGGCACCGAGTGTTCGAGCGGGTAGGCGTGCACCCCGGGCACGGCGAGCGGCAGGTGGGGCGGGAGCGGGCCCGCGAGATCCGGGGCCGCCGGGGCGGGCCGCGTGGCGCAACCGGGCTGGGGCAGCGCGCCGGCGGCTGCCGCGGCGGCGGCCAGTCCGGAGCGACAGAGGAAGGCGCGGCGGCCGGGCAAGGGGTTCATCGGCGGTGGAGCGCTCAACGGGCCGGGGGCGACGGCGGGCGGGGCATACCCCCACCCCACCCCGGCCGGGGGCCGGAGGCAAGCGCGCCGCCGGCCGCCGCGGCGCCGCGGACGGACGCAAAAAAGGGGCGCCCGCGGGCGCCCCGGAAAGATTCAAGTCTGAGCCGGAATCAGCTCTTCACCTCGGCCACCTTGGAGGCCGTGATGACCTTCTTGCCGTCCTTCTCGCTGACGGAGCCGGTCACGGTGATCTGCTTCACGCCCTTGCAGACGGTGCCGTGGAACTTCTTGGCGACATCGTTCTGTGCCATCAGGTAGGTGGTGTCCTTACCACCCTCCTTAACGACGACCGCGTTCTGGCACGCGTCGGTCTGCTTCAGCGAGCACTTGGCGCACTGGCCGGCGCCGGCGAGGGTGACTTCCTTGTCGGCGGCGAAGGCGGAAGCGGCGATGAAGGCCGCGGCGAGGGGAGCGAGGAACAGCTTTTTCATAGGATGGTAACACCTTGACCAAAACCACCCGCAACGGAATGGCAAGGAGGAACACCCCAAGACCGGAAGCCCGGACTCAGGCGCGTTTGACCTTGGCGAACGTGTCGTTGAGCGCCTTGGCGGAGGCCTGCAGCGCCTGGAGTTCCTTGGGCCAGAGCTCGACCTCGACGTGAGCGAGCGCCCCCGCGCGGCCAACCACCGTAGGGACACTGATGGCGGTGCCGCGGATGCCGTAGGCGCCCTGCTGGACCGTGGCGACCGGGAGGACTTGGCGGCGATCGTGGGCAATCGCGTGGATCACCTCGGCAATCGTCGCGCCGACGGCCCAGCCCGCCCCCCCCTTGCGGCGGATCACCTCGGCGCCGCTGCCCTTGGTGCGCTCAAACACTTGAGTCTGGAAGGCGGGCGTGCAGCCGGGCATCCGCACCAGCGGCAGGCCGGCGTACGTGGCGGAGGACCACACGGGGAACATAGAGTCGCCGTGCTCGCCGAGAATCAGGGCCTTCACCTGCGTCGGCGCGAGCTTCAGCTCCTGCGCAATCAGCGAACGGAAGCGAGCGGTGTCGAGCATCGTGCCGAGGCCAAGCACCTGCGACCACGGTAGGCCGAGGCGAGCGGCGGCGAGCTGCGTGAGGATATCGACCGGGTTGGAAACCACGAACACCAGCGCGTCCTTGCGCATCCCGGCGCCCTTCAGGCTGTCGAGGATACCGTTGAACAGGGCAACGTTGCGGTTGATGAGGTCGAGGCGGGACTCGTCGGGCTTGCGGCGGAGGCCGGCGGTGATGACGAAGATGTCGCTGTCCTTCGCGCGGGCGTAATCGCCAGCGTAGATGCGCTGGTCGGCGAGGGAGGAGGCGCCGTGGAGCAGGTCGAGGGCCTCGCCCTCGGCGAGGTCAGCGTTGGCGTCGAGGATCTGGATCTCGGAGACGATGCCGGCGCACTGGAGGGCGAAGGCGGCGTTGGAGCCAACGCGGCCGCCGCCACCGATAATGGAGACTTTCATGGGGACGCGGGGAGGTTCACTTGCCGCCAAGCTGGCGGAGGATCTGGGCGGTGACCGCCTGGACGACGGCCTCGACCTGGGGATCGGGGGCGGCGTTTTCCGCGGGGGCGGCGGGCGCGGCGCAAACGGTGGCCGGGCGGAAATCGGCGTTATCGCAGAGCTCGCACTCCTTGAGGCCGGCGCGGGGATCGGGCATCCCGAGCTTCTGGCGGATATCGATCAGCTCGCGGGCGTGGCGGCCGGAGAAGCGGTGGAGGCCGCCGCCGAGCCCGGCCGCGATCCAGACCGTGCGGCAGTAGGAGTCGATGTTCTCCATCTTCCAGTAGGCGTCCTCGACGTCCTTGCCCCAGCAGATCACGCCGTGGTTCTCCATCAGCACGGCCTGGTGTTCCTTGCCGACCTCGCCCACCTCGTCCGCGTTGGCAGGCGTGCCGGGCGTCTGGTACTTGGCGACGCCGATCTTGCCGAGAAACACCTCGGCCTCGGGGATGAGGCAGGAAGGGATGTCGACGTTGGCGATCGCGAAGGCGGTGGCGTGCGGCGGGTGCGCGTGGACGCAGGATTTGGCGGCCGGCTGGCGCTTCATAATCCCGAAGTGGGTCATCGCTTCGCTGGTGCGCTTGCGGGTGCCCGCCAGCTGGTTGCCGTCGAGGTCCACCAGGCACATATCCGCCGGCTGCATAAAGCCCTTGCAGATGAGCGTGGGCGTGCAGAGGGCGAGGTTATCGCCGACCCGGATGGTGATGTTGCCGCCGTTGCCGTCGGTGTACTCGCGCTGCCAGAGGCGGCGACCGATGTCGCAGATCCGCTCCTTGAGCACCTCGAGCGCGGGCGAACGGAAGAAGGCGGCAATCTCGGCGGGCGTGCGGGGGTCCGCGCCCGGCGTCCAACGAAACTCCAGATCGGGCGTGGAGGGCGTCACGGCCGCGGCCGGGGCGGACGCCGGCTTCGCGACGGCGCGGGCGCCGGTGCCGCGGAAGGAGGACTGGAGGCTGCCGCCCCCGAAGACATCGCGGGCGGAGGGCGTGAGGATGGCGCCGGCCGGAGGGGCCTCGCCCTTGCGCAGGAGTTCCTCGGCTTCGCGGGCGGTGATGACTTTCGGCATGGGGAGAGAAAGCCGCCTCAGGCGGGCGGCTGGTAGAAGATCTGGTCGATGATCGCCGCGCAGTACGCGTCGACCGGAGTGGGTTCGGGAAACGGCGCCGTCGCCTCGGCGCCCTCGGTGAAGCCGACCACGTGGCCGACGCCGGCCCCGAGTTGATCGTACATCACGAGGGTGCTGCCGGGCGCGAGCGGTGTCATCCCGGCGCCGCGGTACTGGTCGCGGCCGAAGGGCTGGACGAGCAGGAACCGCCCGCCGTGGTAGGCGGGGTCCTGCTGCGAGAGCGTGATGCGACCGATGACGTGTCCGAGGCGCATCGTCAGCGGCCCGCGCGGGCGTCCTCCTCGTCGATCACCCCGAGGATGATATTGCGCAGCGGTGAATGCGGGTCGCCCACGTGCGCTCGCGTGTGGGAACCGTCGGTCGAGACCAGCACCCGCTGGTGGCGCCCGGCGGCGTGCGGGTCGAGGGCGAGGAACGGGGCACCCTCCTCGCGGCCGTGCTCGTCGAGCGGCTGGCAGATGACCGTCCGGTGGCCGGCCATACTGGGATGGCAGACCGTCGAGACGATCACCCCGTCGACGCGCGCGACCATCATAATCAGTAGATCCGAAGATTATCGACCATCACGCAGCGGCGCGTGCGCGTGAACGTGGTGGGCGTCGTGATGCCCTCGCCGGTCGTGGTCGCAATCGAGTAGCTGAGGTAGCCCTCGCCGCCGAGGCCGAGGCCGGCAACGCAGGGGCCGTTCTTGACGAACAGCGTGGTGTCGAGCGCGCGCGCCATCTGCGTCATATGATCCACGTTGAGCGAGTGGATGATCGCGGAGTGCTTGTAGCCGTGCTCCGAGCGGCGGGCGAGCTCGATGCCCTCCTCGACCGAGCGGACGCGCACGATCGGAATCATCGGCATCATCTGCTCCTCAACGACGAAGGCGTGGTCGGCAGGCGTCTCCGCGAACAGCAGCGGGGTGGAGGCCGCCACGTTGGCCCCGGCGTGCTGGGCGAGCACCGCGGCGTCGGCCCCGACGAGCTTGCGGTTGACCGCGGCGTGGGAACAGCCACCGGCGTCCTTGGAAAAGGTAAACGCGGCGGTGGTCAGGCGCTCCACCTGGCCGGAATTGAGCTCAGCGGCACCGGCGGCCACGAGGGCCTCGCGGAAGCCGGCAAAGTGGGCGTCGGGCACGAAAACCTGCTTCTCACCAATGCAGAGCAGGTTGTTGTCGAAGGCCGCGCCTTGGACGATGTCGCGGGCCGCCTTGCGCAGGCAACCGGTGCCGTCGACCAGCACCGGCGGGTTGCCCGGACCGGCGCAGACCGCGCGCTTGCCGGACTTCATCGCGGCAGCGACCACGGCGGGACCGCCGGTGACGCAGAGCAGGCCGATGTGCGGGTCACGCGTCAGCGCGGCGAACGTGTCGAGCGTCGGCTGCGCAACGGTGCAGACCAAGTTCTCGATCCCGAGGGCGGCTTGGATCGCCTCGTTGTAGGCGCGGACCGCGAGGGCGGCCGAGCGCGCCCCGCCGGGGTGCGGATTAAAGACAACGGCGTTCCCCGCGGCGACGATGTTGATGATGTTGCCGCTGAGCGTGGGGACGGAGTGCGTGACCGGCAGGATCGCGCCGATGACGCCGAACGGCGTGTACTCCTCGAGCGTGATCCCGTGGTCGCCGCTGAGCGCGTAGGGCTTCAGCCACTCGACGCCGGGCACCAGCTTCACGATCTGGAGCTTCTCAATCTTGTGCTCGAGGCGGCCGATGCGCGTCTCCTCGAACTCAAAGCGGCCCCACTCGGCCGCGTGGGCGGTAGCGAGGGACTTGACGATCTCAATCACCTTGGCGCGGCCGGCAACGCCCTTGGTCTGGAGCTGGGCGAAGGCGGCGTGCGCCGCGGCGCAGGCCTCGGGCACAGAGTCGAACACGCCGAGGCGCGGGCCACTGCGGACCACGGCGGGGGCGGCGGCCGCGGTACCGGGGGCCGGCGCCGGGGACAGCAACGGCGAGCGGCCGAGGCTGCGGAGCACGTCCTCAACCACGTCCCGGAGGGCCTTTTCGTCCAAGGGAAGGGGGGAACTCATCGGG
>JBILWD010000407.1:0-2965 GCA_044370095.1 Opitutaceae bacterium
AAGAAGATCGACCAGAAGAGCACCGTGGCCTTCCCCAAGTCGGCCGTCGTCGAGTACAACTTCCCCAGCCGCGGCAAGCTGCCCCCGGTGAAGCTGATGTGGTCCGAGGGTGGCGAGCGGCCCGAGACCCCCGCCGGCCTCAAGCAGGACAACCGCCAGCTGGCCAAGGGTGGCCAGCTCCTCATCGGCTCCAAGGGGACCGTTTACGACGGCAACGACTACTGCAACAGCCCCCGCTTCATCCCCGAGGCGCAGCACAAGGCGCTGGTCGATGGGGGCAAGCTGCCGCCCAAGACCGTGACGCGGGTGCCGGAGAACAACCCCCACAAGGAGTGGGTCGTGGCCATCCGGAAGAACGATCCGACCCACGCCGGCTCCAACTTCGAATACTCGGTGCCCTTCACCGAGACCGTGTGCCTCGGCACGATGGCGATTCTCGCGGGCGGCAAGTTCACCTTCGACCCCGTCAAAATGACCACCGACCGGCCCGACGTGGACGCCCTCCTCTACCCGACCTACCGTAAGGGTTGGGAGATGGACGCCCCGATGGCCTGAGGCGCCCAGTCCACCCCTCTGCTTGCTCCTTCCGGGCCGCCCATTGGGCGGCCCTTTTCCTGCCCTCTCATCCGATTCGTTTCCTCTCCTCCCGATGCACGCTACCCGTCGCCAGTTCCTCCAAGCCGCCTCCGCCGCGGCCGCCGTCGCCGCCACCGCCCGCCCCCTGACCGCGGCCGCTCCCGCGGCCGCGCCGAAGGAGAAGTTCCGCATCTCCCTCGCCCAATGGTCGCTCAACAAGCGCTTCCTCAAGCGCCCCGGCGCCGAACCCCTCGATAACCTCGAGTTCGCCCGCATCGCCCGCTCCGTGGGCATCGACGGCCTCGAGTACGTGAACCAAATGTTCAAGGACAAGGCCGGCGACCGCGCCTACCTTGGCCAGATGAAGGCCCGCGCCGACGGCGAAGGCGTGAAGAGCCTCCTCATTATGGTCGATGGCGAGGGCAACCTCGGCGCCCCGCAGGAGGCCGCCCGCGCCAAGACCGTCGAGAACCACCTCAAGTGGCTCGACGCGGCCGCGTTCCTCGGTTGCCACAGCATCCGCGTCAATGCCGCCAGCGACCCCAAGCTATCCTGGGACGAGCAGGCCAAGCTCGCCGCCGAAGGCCTCCAGCGTCTTTGCGTCGAGGGCGACAAGCGCGGCCTCTGGGTGGTGGTCGAGAACCACGGGGGCCTGTCTTCCAACGGCAAGTGGCTGATCCAAGTGATGAAGCTAGCGAACCACGCCCGCGTCGGGATCCTGCCGGACTTCGGGAACTTCTACACCGACCGCACCAAGTCGGAACTCTACAATCCCTACCAAGGCCTGCGGGAGTTTATGCCCTGGGTGAAGCAGGCGGTCAGCGCCAAGTCGTGGGACTGGGACACGGGCGCGGGCCGCTTCTACACCGAGGACCGGCGCGAGAAGATGGAAATGACCCTCGATTACGAGCGGCTGCTGAAGATCGTGGTGGGCGCGGGGTACTCCGGCTACGTCGGGATCGAGTACGAGGGCCACAAGCACTCGGAGATCGACGGGATTCGCCGCACCAAGCAGGCCCTCGAGGAAGTCCGCGCCCTACTCTGAGCGCGTCAGTCGTGGCGGCCCGCCCGCGGCGCCCGGGGAAACCCTCCCCGGGGCCGCGCGGCGAGGCGCCTCAGGCGGCTTAGTGCGCGAAGGAGCGCTCGTCCTCCGGCAGCGGCTTGTCCTTCGTCTCCGGGGCGAAGGGCAGCACGATCAGGCCAAGCAGGAAGACGCAGCACATCACCAGCGCGGCCGGACGCATCGGCTCGGGGTGGTGGGCGAAGACCTCGGTCTTGAGCATCCCGATCACCGGCACGCCCGCGGCAGCGAGGAAACGTCCGACATTGTAGCAGAACGAGGTGCCGGTGCTGCGGAGGTGGGTCGGGAACAGTTCCGGCAGGTAGATCGCGTAAACCGCAAAGACCGCGAGCTGGAAGAAGCCCATAATCGGGATCAGCCAGAAGGTCTGGCTGGCGTTGGTGTAGAACTGGAAGGCGCAGGCGGTCGCGATGAGCGCCGTGGAGAACGCGATCGCGAAGGCCTTGCGGCGACCGAGGCGCGCGGCGACCCAGCTCGCCGAAAGCATTCCGAAGAAGGCGCCCACCTGTAGCGTCAGCAGGCCCCAGCTGGCCCATTTGTCGACCAGCGGCCCAATCTGCTCCTTGGTCATCCCTTGGGCGGCGTAGGTCTTGCTCAGCACGGTGCGGATCAGTTCCGGGGTGAAGAAGCCGATGCCCCAGAGGCCGATCACGCCGGAACAGACCAGTAGCATCCCGACGATGGCGTTGCGGCGCCAGCGGGGGTCGCGGAACAGTTCCCCGTAGGTGAAGACACTGTGGCGGTCGAGCGCGCCCGAGTCCTTCATCTTCTGCCAGCGCTCCGGCTCCTTCATCCGGGCCCGGATGACGAGGGCGAGCAGCGCGGGAATGGCGCCGATCACGAACATCCAGCGCCACGAGTTGCCGAGGGAGATGGTCCCGGACTTCTCCAGGTTGGCCATCCCCATCCCGATGAGGGCGGCGGAGATGTTACCCATCGCCGAGAGGGCCTGCAGGGCGCCAAGGGCCCCGGAGCGGGAGCGCGCGGGCATCACCTCGGCCAGCAGGGCCACACCCACCGCGAACTCACCGCCAACCCCGAGGCCGGTGATGAAGCGGTAGAAGGCAAAATCCCAGAACGACGTCGAAAGCGCGCTGAGGCCGGTGCACAGCGAGTAGATGAGGATCGTCAGCATCATCGTCTTCGCCCGCCCGATCCGGTCGCCGAGGGCACCGAAGATCAAGCCACCGGTGGCCCAGCCCGCGAGGAAGACGGAGGTGGCGTAACCACCCCACAGGATGGGATCGTAACCCTCCGGGAGCAGCGCCTTCATCGCCGGCATCCGGGACAGGGTGAAGAGCTGCTGAT
>JBILWD010000408.1:0-2942 GCA_044370095.1 Opitutaceae bacterium
TGTTCCGATGCCTGCCGCGCTCGACGCTCCGCCGCCCCGCGGGCGTCCGCGGCCTAGCCGCCGCCGAGCGGGCGGTGCCAGAGGGAGAACCCATCGGGCGCGACCCCCGCGGCCGCGAAGCGGCATCGACGCAACAGCGCCTCGGACCGCCCGTTCCCCGGCCTTACCCGCGCCCGCAGGCCGGTAAATCCGGCGGTGGACGCGAGCGCCACGAGGGCCTCCACCATCGGCGTGCCCAGCCCGCGGTGTCCCGCCCCGCACCAGTAGCCAATCTCCGGCTCCACGGCGGCCGACTGGAGGTCACATGCCGCCGCGGGAAGACCGCTCTCGTCGAGAGCTACGAACGCGAAATGCCCGCCCCCGCGCCAGCCCGCCGCCCCCCACTCTAGCCATCCGCGGGCGTCGTCCGGCCCGTAGGGCCGGTCCCCGCAGCGCGCGGCGAACAGCCACCGGAAGAGCTCCGGCTCGTTGCAGAGGGCAACCAGTCGTTCCAGTACCGCAGGCGCAGGCGTCAGGGTGTCCAGCGGTACGAGCCGGTAGGTCCGGCCCGTCTGGGGATGGTGGAGGAGTACGGGGGTGCGAACGGGTACGGGCATTGGAGGAGCCTGCGCGCGCGCCGCCACGGAGGCACGTTTGAACTGGGGGCGAGAGAGGACTCCGCTCGCGGCTCAGTCTAAGTGCGGACGGTACTCCGGCACGAGGCGCTTCAACTCACCCTTGAGCTGGTTTGAATCCAGCTTGAAGAGGCGGTCCTCGAGCGCGCGCACGTCATCCAGCGCCACCACGGCGCGGCTGGTGAAACGCATGATCCGCGCGTGCGCGGTGGGCGTGTAGGCCTCGGAGTGGTGCTGCAGTTCCTCAAAGAGCTTCTCGCCCGGCTTGAGCCCGGAGAAGACGATCTCAATGTCCTCCCCGACCCGGAAACCGCTCAGCTCGATCATCTGGCGCGCGAGGTCCACGATTTTCACGGGCTGGCCCATATCCAGAACGAAAATTTCCCCGCCGCGGCCGAGCACGAAGGACTGCAACACGAGCCCGACCGCTTCGGGGATCGTCATGAAGTAGCGGGTGACCTCGGGATGGGTGACCGTCACCGGGCCGCCATTGGCGATCTGACGCTTGAAGATGGGGATGACGCTGCCGGAGGAACCGAGGACGTTGCCGAACCGGACCGCCATAAATTTGGTCGGGCCGTTGTGTTCGCGGGGCCGGCGATCGAACGGCGCCCGGCTCGGCGAGCCGGCCGCGGCGGGAGAGATCGGCGGATCGGACAGCACGGGCTCAGCGCTGGCCGCGAGGGCCATCAACTGGAGTTCAGCGAGCCGCTTGGTCGCGCCCATCACGTTGGTCGGGTTGATCGCCTTGTCGGTGGAGATCAGGACGAAGCCCTCGACCCCGTGTTCGGCGGCCAACTCGGCGAGCCGGCGGGTGCCCACGGCATTGTTGCGGATCGCCTCCGCCGGCTGGCGTTCCATCAGGTAGACGTGCTTGTGGGCGGCCGCGTGAAAGATCACCTGGGGCCGGTAGCGCTCGAAGATGTAATTCATCCGGTCGCGATCGAGGACGTCCGCGACCAGCGGCACGATCACCCCGCCGAGGCCCGCCTCGTTCAACTCCTGCTCGATGAGGAAGAGCGCCGCCTCGGACTGCTCCACCAGCAGCAGCCGGGCGGGATTGACCGCCGCGATCTGCCGGCAGAGTTCGGCCCCGATGCTGCCCCCGGCTCCAGTCGCCATCACCACCCGTTTAGTGAGCGACAGGCGGATGCCCGCGGAATCGAGCTCGACCGCTTGGCGCCCTAGCAGGTCCTGCACCTCCACGGGCCGGATCCGGCTGGTGAGCACGCGCCCGGACGCCAGCTCCTCGATTGAGGGCAACGTCTCGACCTTGAGACCCTGCTGAGCGAAGAGTTTCACCACCTCCTGCACGCGCCGGGCGGGCGCGGAAGGCATCGCGATGATGGCCTTCGCCAGCGTCGCCGCGCCGTTGATCCGACCGATGTCCTCGGGCCGGCCGACTACAGGCACGCCGTGCACCAACTTGCCGTGCTTGGTGCGGTCATCATCAAAAAACATCACCGGTTCGAAGCCGCGATGCGGGGCGCCAATGAACTCCTTGGCCAGGGAGGCGCCGGCATCTCCGGCTCCGACGATCGCGATGCGCTGGATCTGCGGCTGGAGGCCACGCGCGGCACGGGCCGCCCGGCTGGTGCGCTCCCGGAAGAGTCGGGCGGCGAGCCGGCCGGCGCAGAGCGCGCCAAAGCAGAGCATGAAATCGATCAGGAGCACCCCCCGGGGGAGCGCCAGGGGCTTGTACAGCAGCAGGCGCGGCAGCAGCAGCACCAGACTCGCCCCGCCCATCGCCCAGGCCAAACGGAACAGGTCCGGTAGGCTGAAATAAGTCATCAGCGTGCCAAACTGCCGCGCCAGATAGAGCGCGAACAGCTTCACCAGCAGGATCATCCCAATCAGCCGCAGACGCTCCCGCTCCAGGTCGTCGGCGACCTGGAAGTCGAAGCGAATCTCGTACGCTAGGTAAAAGCTGGCCGCGATGATGCCCGCGTAGAGCAACAGTAGCACGGCCGTGCGCTGCCACTGGCTAATCTCCCGGAGCACCACGGGCTCGGGTCGGGTCACCGGGGGGGCGGGAAGCGGCGGGGGACTCATCGCAGCAGGCGCGAGGGCTGCTGCGCCAGAAACGCCTTCGCAGGCTCCAAACTGCCACCAGAGTGCATCACTCCCATTTGCGTAGGGGCATCCCAGCAGGAGGCAAGCCTCCGGTAATCAGAAACTAGCGACGCCGGCGGGCGGGGCGCCATTCCGCGGTGATGACGGAGGAGAAGCCGCCCCGCGCCTTCCAGTCGGCCACAATCGTTAGGGAACGCGGCTTCAGCCGGGCACCGAGATCGTCGCAGATGCGGTTGGTGGCCGCCTCGAAGAAAA
>JBILWD010000147.1:0-9200 GCA_044370095.1 Opitutaceae bacterium
CGATCCGTTCCTCACCTAGGCCCGGGCCCGCGTGGAGCACCAGGCCACAGGCGGAGGTAAAGGTCCCGGTGTGCGGCTTGCTCAGGAGTGCCGGGATGAAATCGGCCGTCACCCGCGCGCGCGCCGCGGGCCAGACCACCGCCTCGGCCTCGACCCGCGACACAGGTTGCACCGTTTCCGAGAACGCGAGGAGCGGGTTACGCTTCAAGTGCGCCGGCTCCAGCACGATCTGCTGAATGGGATGGCGATTTGAGGTGTTGAAGCGCCGCCCGAACTCGTCGAACGCCAACCCGAACTGGCCCCGCCCACCCACCACTTGGAACTCGAGGGTCTCCGGGTGAAAGCGCGCGTCGGCCGGAGTGTACGTCACCTCGGGGCGCTCCGGGTGGCGCGGGGAGCGCACCTTGCCGCCGTTCAGGCCGCTCGTGACGTAAACCCAGCCGTCGAGCCCGAGCGTGGGGTGGCTGGTGCGGATCTGCGTGGTGCGCGAGGTGCTGAAGCCCGTGAGGACCACGGTGCGCTCCTCCGCGACGCCATCGCCGTCGTGGTCCTTGAGGTAGAGGATGTCGGGCGCGCAGGTCACGAAGACGCCCCCGCGCCACGGCAGGATCCCGTTCGGGTAACCGAGGCCGGTCGCGTACTCGTGGCGTCGGTCGGGGCGCCCGTCGCCGTCGGTGTCCTCGAGGAGCGCGATCCGGCCCTCGGCCGCCGCCGGGGCATCGTCGCGCGTCTGGTCCCGCTTCACCTCACCGGGGTAACCGCGGTTCTCGACCACGAGGAGCCGGCCGCGGTCGTCAAAGGCGAACGCGACGGGATCAACCACCAGCGGCTCGGCGGCAAAAACCTCCACGCGTACGCCCGGCTCCACGCGGAACGCGCGCAGGGCCTCGGCGGGCGAGAGGGGGCCCGGGCCCGGCGCGGCGGCCAGGGCGGCGGCGGTCAGGGCGACCGACCACGGGAGGAGCAGGCGACGGAGCGGGGCGGAGTGCATCGGCGGGAAAGACGGGGTGATCGCACTTGAAGCCCGGTCCCCGCGTGGCTCAACCTCAAAGCCCAAGCCCGCCCCGCCTCCCCGATGAATCGGCCCTCCCCCGCCCTGCCCAGCCGACTGCTCCTGCTCGCGTGCGTCCTGCTCCCATTCCCCGTCCACGCTGCCGCCCCCGCGCCCACCCCCTGGCGCGCCGGGGTAGCGACCCGGAAGCTGAATCCGCCGGGACCAGTGTGGCTCGCCGGCTACGCAAACCGGACCGCGCCCTCCGCCGGCTTAGACCTCGACCTGCACGCGAAGGCGCTGAGCCTCGACGACGGCGACGGCGGAAGACTGGTGCTCATCACTCTCGACCTCATCGGTATCACCGCGGAACTGCGCGCGCACGTGGAGCGGGAGGGTGCGACCCGCTTCGGCCTGCGGCCGCACGAAATCCTACTCAACGCGTCCCACACCCACAGCGGCCCGCTGGTCGACCCGGCGCGGATGCTCGTCGAGCAGGTGTTCCGCCGGTCCGCGCGCCCGGAGGACGTGGCTGCGACGGAGGCGTTCGCGGCGAGTTTGCGCGTGACGGTTGTGGAACTGCTCGGTGCGAGCCTCGCCGCGGGGGCCCCCGCGCGCCTTGAGTTCGCTCAGGCCCGGGCCGGTTTCGCGATGAACCGACGGCGCCCCGAACCCGGCGGCGTCATCTCCAACAACCCGCACCCCGCGGGCCCGGTCGACCACGACGTGCCCGTGCTGCGGGTCGCGGGCGCTGACGGGAAAACGCGGGCCCTCGTCTTCGGCTACGCCTGCCACAACACGACGCTCAGCGGCAACCTGCTGAGCGGCGATTACGCCGGCCACGCCCAGCGCGACTTAGAGGAAGCGTACCCCGGCGCGACCGCGCTGTTCATCACCGGCGCCGGCGGCGACCAGAACCCGTATCCCCGCCGGGGCGTACCCGGACAGACCTCCGAGCAACTCGCCCGCCAGCACGGCCGCGCCCTCGCCAACGCCGTCCACACCGCGCTCGCCGCCCGCCCGCGGCCCGTCACCGGCCCGCTCCGCGCCGCGCTCGCTCCCGCGCTCCTGGATTACGATCCGCTGCCCCCGCCGGCCCTCGCCGCCTACACCCCGGCGACCCACACCCCCGAGGTCGTGGCCCGCGCGAAGGCGCTCGCCGCCGCGCATACCCGCGGCGATCGGCCTCCGCCCCTTCCCTGCGCGGTGCACGTGGTGCGACTCGGCTCCGACCTGACCCTGGTGGCCATCGCGGGGGAGGTGGTCGTCGACTACGCCCTGCGTCTCAAGCGCGAGCTGGCCGGCCCCGCCGCCGTCTGGATCGCAGGCTACAGCAACGAGGTCTTCGGCTACCTGCCCAGCCGCCGCGTGCTGGCCGAGGGCGGCTACGAGGCGGTCGGTGCCAACACCCGCCTCCTCATCCATCCCGGCCCCTTCGCGCCCGACGCCGAGGACCGCGTCGTCGCCCAGGCGCGCACCCTGCTGCACTCGCTTCAACCCTGACCATCGTTATGCGCTCCCGCCTCCTGCTCTTGAGCCTGCTTGCCTTGCCCGCGGGCCTCCGCGCCGACTTCCACGCTGGGACCGCCCTCGTCGACGTCACACCGGAGCGGCTCCCGGTACTCGTCAACGGCGGGATGGTCAGCCGCACCGTCGACAAGGTCAAAACCCGCCTCTTCGCGCGCGCCTTCGCCTTCAGCGACGGCCGCGAACGGCTGGCGATCGTGGTCGTGGACAGCTGCATGCTCCCGCGACCGCTGCTCGACGAGGCCAAGGCGCTGGCCTCCGCCCGCACCGGGATCCCGCGGGACCGGATCCTCATCTCCGCGACGCACACGCACACCGCGCCCGCCGCGATGGGCTGCCTCGGGACGGATGCCGACCCGGCCTACGTCCCCTTCGTGCGGGAGCGCCTCGCCGCCGCCGTCGCCGCGGCGCACGCCGCGCTCGTCCCGGCCCGGCTCGGCTTCGCCCGCGCGGACGCGGCCGCCTTCACCGCGGTGCGCCGCTGGATCCGCCGGCCGGATCGCGTCGTCGCCGACCCCTTTGGCAACCCGACCGTGCGCGCCAACATGCACGCCGCCCGCAACTGGGACGACGTCACCGGGGAGTCAGGCCCGGAGGATCCCGAGCTCTCCCTGATCTCCCTGCAGACGCGCGACGGCCGCCCGCTCGGCGTGCTGGCCAACTTCTCGATGCACTACTTCGGGGACAGCCTCCTGAGCGCGGACTACTTCGGCCTGTTCTGCGCGGCGCTGGCCGAGCAGGTGGCGCCCGGCGGCGGCTTCCTGCCCGCGATGTCGCACGGGTGCAGCGGCGACATCTGGCGGGTCGACTACCGCGTGCCCGAGAAGGACCGGCCGAAACCCACCCTTGAGCAGTACGCCGCGGACCTTGCCGCCGTCGCCGCCCAGGCCCTGGCCGGCGTGAAGCACCGGGAGGACGTGTCCCTGGCGATGGCGGAGCGCCGGATCACCCTGGCCTACCGGGTGCCCGACCAGCAGCGGCTGGAATGGGCGCGGCGCATCGTGGCGGGAATGGGCGACCGCCTGCCGAAGACCCAGCCGGAAATCTATGCCCGCGAGCAGATTTTCCTCCACGAGCGCCAGCGCACCGAGGTGGTGGTCCAGGCCCTGCGTCTCGGCGACATCGCGATCGCGACCACCCCGTGCGAGACGTACGCCATCACCGGACTGAAGCTGAAGGCCGCTAGCCCGCTGGAAAAGACGATGGTGATCGAGCTCGCCAACGGCGGCGACGGCTACATCCCGCCCCCGGAACAGCATCTCTTCGGCGGCTACAACACGTGGGCCGCGCGTTCCGCCGGCCTCGAGGCCTCGGCGGAACCCCGCATCACGCAGGCGGGGATCGAGCTGCTGGAGCAAGTGACCGGCCAACCCCGGCGCAGCTGGGAACTCCCCCCGGGCCCGGCGGCGGAGGTGATCCGGAACACGCGTCCGCTGGCGTGGTGGCGGCTGGATGAGTTCACCGGCCCGGTCGCCGCCGACGCGAGCGGCCGGCACCGCGATGCCCACTACGAGCCGGCGGTGACGTTCCACCTCGAGGGTCCGCATCCGGGGAAGTTCGCCGGCGGCAGCGCCGTGAACCGCGCGCCGCACTTCGCCGGGGGCCGGCTCCAGGCCCGGCTGCCGGACCTAGGTTCCCGGCACACCGTCTCCCTCTGGCTGTGGAACGGGATGCCGGACGGGGCGCGCGCGGTCAGCGGCTGGTGCTACTCGCGCGACCACGACCACGGCCTGAGCGCTGCGGGAGAGCACCTCGGCGTGGCGGGCGCGGGACCCGAGGCCGGGCGGCTCATCTTCCAGCGCGGGCCCGACGCCGCGGCGCGCCTGACCGGGCGCACGGCCATCCCCCGCTGGAGCTGGCACCACGTGGCGTTGGTGCGAGACGGGCGCAAGGTCCGCGTGTACCTCGACGGCGCGTTGGAGCTCGAGGGTCTCGCGGACGTGGGCGGCCCGGCCGCGACGATGTTCGGCGGACGCTCGGACAGCGACTCAAACTGGGAGGGGCGGCTCGACGAGATCGCGGTGTTCCCCCGCGCGCTGAGCGTCAGCGAGATCCGACGGCTCGCGCTGCGCTGAGCCGGGATGTGGCCGCGTCGCGATGAGGACGCGGCAAGATGTGGCCGCGGCAGTTGCCGCGGATGCGGCCGGAATTCCTCCCGGCGGAGCCAGACCCGGCCCGCACCGGGATGCCTTTCCCTCCGCATCCGCGGCTACAGCCGCGGCCACAACGGAGCAACCGTCCCTTATTTCCCGCATCCGCGGCTGCAGCCGCGGCCACATCGGACCTCAGAAATCCGCGCCGACCGTGAGGCGGTAATTGCGCGGCTCGTTGAGATAGACCCGCAGGTAGCCGTTTTCCTGAGCGTTGAGGCGCCCGACGCCGACGAGGTACGAGTTGAAGGCGTTGCGCACGTTCAGCTGCACGTTCATCGCGACGCGGCGGCCGGGCAGCGTGAAGCGGTAGCCGCCGAAGAGATCGGCGAACAGCGTGGGCGTGCCCCAGATCTCGCGGCCGTCGCGCTGCGAGATGCGCGTCAGGTTGCGGCTCTGGAACCGCCCGGCGCCGCCCACGAACGCCCCCTTGAGCCGCCCCTCCGCGAACCGGTACCGGCCCGTGAGGTTGGCCTTGTAGGGGCGCGTGCCGAAGGCGCTGTTCTGCAGCGCGGCCATCGCGTCGATGTTCTCGTGCGCCGTGGCCAGCTGCTGGTCGACCGTCGCCAGCAGGGCGGCGTCGCCCGCCGCCGCGGCCCGCCACTTGGGCTCCCACTCGGCGAAGTAGCCGTAAACCTCCTCGAAGAAGTTCTCGCGGCGCCGCTGGGAGTAGGAGACGCCGAGCCGGAGCGTGAGCGCCTTCGTCGGATTCGCGACGAACTCCGCCTCCCAGCCCTTGGTCAGCGCGTCGATGGTGGCCGCGTTGAAGAACTTCAGCTCGGAGTCGAACTGCGCCTGCGTGATCCGCCCAGCGGCCAGCAGGGAGTTGTAGATGTTGACCATGGCGGTGCCGCCGAGGGAGGTCGACGTGTTCACCGACAGGCCGTCCGGGATGATGGCGGCATCGTTGGTCTGGCGCGTCTCGTACGCGCCGAAGCGGAAGAACAGGCGGTCGTCCCCGAGCACGTCGAACATCAGTCCCACGTCGTGGCCGAGCCCCTCGGTGGGGGGCGGCGTCTTGCCGGTGGGAAGCACGGTGCGGTCGAGGCGCGGCGTGCCGCTGTTGCGGGACTCGTTGTAGAAGAGGGACACGCGGGGCAGCACGTGCAGGACGGCCCCGGCGGTGAAGGTCTTCGGCCGGTAGCGGTTCACGGCGATGCCGCCGTTGAAGTCCCACTCGTTGAGCGCGAAGCGGCCCGAGGTGTAGCGCGGGTCGTTCGGGTCGGTGATGCGCGCCTGGTCGTAGGTGCCGAAGGTGATCGGATCGACGCGGTAGCCGAGGGTGGTGACGAGCCGCTCGCGGAACCAGAAGCTCTGGGCGGCGAACATCAGCGAGCGCGCGTCCTGGGTGGTACGCGTGTTGGAGCGCGTGCGGGCGGCGAAGTGGGACCGGTAGGTGTTGGCCCCGATGGTGAAGGCGGGGATCTCCTGCGTGGGATCGGCGGCGTAATAGGTCTCAAAGCGACCCTCCGTGACATAGCGCCGGCGCCAGGGCTGGTTTGCGGCGGCCTCGGGGTTGGCGGCGTTGGAGATGGCAAGGTTGGCCTGGTTGACGAGGATCTCGTTCTGCCAGCGGCGCAGCCGATCCTGGCGGGTGGACTCGGCGAGGCCGGCGAGGCGGTGGCGGCCCCACCACGGGCCGAAGTTGGGCTCCCAGGCGACGCTCAGGCGGTAGACCTCGTTGCGATCGCGGAACGGGTCGCGGCCCCAGTTGTCCTCGAGGTACAGCTGGCGCACCCGCGGGTTGGGCACCACCGCGAGCGTCGCGGAGGGGATGTTGGGGTTCGGATCGCCCGTGAGGAACACGTTCGGGGTGATGTTCCCGCGGGTCAGGATGCGGTTGACGTTCTGGAAGTAGGCGAACTCGCCGACGAGCGTCCGCGCGAAGCGGTGCTCCACCTTGAACTGCCACTCGTTGAAGTTCTGCGTGCGCAGGCCCCCGGGGCCGGTGAGGTTGTAGGCGTACCCCATCAGCGCCGGCGAAACCAGGGTGGCGCTCGGGGCCCGGGCGCTGAAGAGTTCGGAGCGCAGGTTGTACACCGCGTTGTCCTGCGAGAAGAACGTGTAGCGGTTGGCCGTGCCGAAGGCGCTGGTCGTGGGCACCGCCGCGCCCTCCGCCACCGGCCGGTTCGCGGCCAGCCACGAGGAGACGGAGTCGGTGGCGTTCCACGGGAGGGAAATGTTATTGGCGGAGTTGCCGCCCTGGTAGCTGCCGCGGATCGCGGTGTTCGCCCAGGGCTGGTAGCTGAACGCGGCCGTCAGGCGGCGCTGCTCGTTGAGGTCCCACTGCCGCCAGCCCTTCGCGTCCTGGTAGAGGCCCATCAGGCGCACGCCCAGCCGGCCGCGCACGAGCACCTGGTTGTGGTCCAGCTCGTGGCGGAAATAGTCCCAGGAACCCGCCACGCTCCGAGCGGAGGTGGTGGTGCGCCGGAGTTGCGCGAACCGGCTCGAGAGCGCCACGGTGCCGCCGGGCGCGCCGAGGCCGAAGAGGATGGAGTTGGGCCCGCTCGCCACCTCCGCGCGCTCGATGTTGTAGAGGTCCACCGGCACCGCGGACTGCGCGTAATTGACGGACGAGGAGCCCGGGATGCCGCGCACGCGGAAGCGGAAGTCGTTGCCGGTGGAATCGCGGCCCGCCGGGTTGTTGAAACCGTTGGTCGAGTCCTCGACCTCGCGCTCCACGTTGGTCGCGTAGGCCAGCATCGACTCGAGGTCGGTGGCCCCGATGTCGGAGAGGAACTCCTTGGTAAACGGGGAGACGGCGGCCGGCGTGTCCTTCAGCCGCGCGTTGAGGCGGGAACCGGCCGTCGTGTTGCCCGCCTGGTAACCGGAGTCGTCATCCGGGCGGACCTCGAACGGCGAAAGCTGGACGGCCTCCTCCGCCTTCTCGCCGGGCTTGGCGGGCGGCGGTGTCGGCGCAACTTGGGCGCCGACCGGGAGGAGCAGGAGCAGGAACGGGGCAAGGCGGGGAATCGACATGCGGGGGGAAGGTTTGGCCGAAGGACCCACGAACGCACGCCACGCGAGCGCGGGTCAAGCGCGGCCTGCCCGCGGCGCCCCACCCGGGGACGAAAAAGGGCCCTCCGCCGAGGGAGGGCCCGGGCTCACGCGAAGCCGGAGGCGGTTCAGGCCTCCTTCTTCGCGGGATTGCGGAAGAAGATCACGAAGATCACGAGCACCGCGAGGGCGCCCCACGCCGGTGTCAGCCAGATGGCCTTCCAATCGTGGGCGAGGCCGGCGGCGGTGGGCGTCTTCAGGGCGTGCTGCGCGAGGACCTGGCCGGCGAGCAGCGTGCCGACGAAGGCGCCCACGCCCCAGAGGATGAAGGCGATGAGCCCCTGCGCGGCCCCGCGGATGCGCGCGTTGGCCTCCTCGTCGACGTAGAGCTGGCCGGCAATGAAGAGGAAGTCGTAGCAGGCCCCGTGCAGCAGGATCGCGGTGAAGATCAGCGCCGTCTGCGCCGCGCCGCCGTCGGCGCTGTAACCCAGGGCGAAATAACGGGCCACCCAGCAGGCGATGCCGAGGAAGATCGTGATTTTATAGCCGAACCGCCGCAGGAAGATGGGGAGCAGCAGGAAGAAGATCACGTCCGAGACCTGCGCGAGGGAGGTCTTCTCCAGCATGTTCGTCCACTTCAGCTCGGAGAGGTAGACCCCGAGGTTCACGAAGTAGAAGTAGAGCGGGATGCAGATCAGGAACATGCAGAGGATGAAGATCGCGAAGGACGGCTTGCGCAGCAGGGCGAGGGCGTCGAGGCCGAGGATCTCGCCGAGGCTGACGTTGGCGCCGGTCTTGTGCGGCGGGGTGTGCGGCAGCGCGAGGGAGAACAGGCCGAAGACGATCGAGGCCCCGCCCGCGAGGTAGAACTGCACCGGCGACTCCGCGCTCGCGATCAGGCCCAGGCCGAAGAGGCCGGCGATCCAGCCGACGGCGGACAGCATCTTCACCCGCGGGAAGTCGACCTTCGGGTTCGCGAGGTGCGAGAGCGAGAGGGAGTTGCCCAGCGCGAGGGTCGGAACGTACAGCGCGCAGTAGAGGATCAGCATCGGGTAGAACGACGAGAACGTCGTGCACCGCGGGATCAGGCAGAGCACCACGCCACCGGCCAGGCCGAGGACGGCGAGGATCTTCTCCGAGGCGAAGTAGCGGTCGGCGATCAGGCCGACGAGGAACGGCGAGATCATCGCGCCGATGGCGAAGGCGCCGTAGGCCAGGCCGATCTGCGCCCCCGAGAACTTGAGGGTGACGGCCAGGTACGGTCCCATGCTCACGTACCACGCTCCCCAGATGAAGTACTGGAGGAACATGAAGGCGCAGAGCTTGAACTTGAGGGCGGATTGGTCCGCAGAGGTGGACATAAGGGTTGGGGGTGGATTCCGGGGCGGGGAAAACGGGGCTCAATGCATCTCGACTGCGCAGGTGCCGAGGCCCCCGCGGAAGAAGTTGAACTGCACGTTGGGATGCTCGGCGAGCAAAGACATCGGGACCGCGCTGTCGGCGATCCCCCGGCTGATCATCAGGGTCGTCAGGCG
>JBILWD010000148.1:0-9188 GCA_044370095.1 Opitutaceae bacterium
AAGGTTGTGGCCGGTGTTTTGGTACTGGTTGATGTTGGTGAAGAATTCCGGGCTCGCGGTGCGGGCGGCGACGCTCGCGGTGGGCGAGGAGGTCGTCAGGGTCAGGGCGCCGTTGATCGGGCGGAAGAAGTTCGCGGCCGTGGCCGTGCCAATGCGGAAGGAGGGGTAGACGCTCACCGCCGAGCGCCCGTCGAAGGAGCCGCCGATCGCGTTGAAACCCGCCGGCGCCTGCGCGGTGTGGTTCGCATCGCGGGTGTAGCTGCGATCGGAATAGCCGATCTCCTCGCGCTGAAAGTGATCGAAGGTCGCGAGCAGCCGTCCGCGGCCCCCGGCGAAGTCGCGCCCGTACGTCAGCGTGGCCTGTACGCTCTCGCCGCCGCCGCGCTCCGGCGCGCCTAGGCGCAGGCGTAACTCCGTGCCGCGGAAGTCGCGCCGCGTGACGTAGTTGATCACGCCGGCCACCGCGTCGGACCCGTAGATCGAGGAGGCGCCGTCACGCAGGACGTCGATCCGCTCGATGCCTTGGGTCGGCAGTTGGTTCACGTTCGCGTAGAAGGCGGGCACCCCGCCGTCGTTGGAAGTGATCGGGTGCGGGGCGATGCGCCGGCCGTTGAGCAGGACCAAGGTGCTGCCCGCGCCGATGCCGCGGAGGTTGACGTTCGCGTTGTCGCCGCGCGCGTTGGCCCCGCCGTTCTGGCTTTCGTTGAGGGGCAGGTTGGTAATCTGCGGCAGCGCCGTTAGCATCTCCACCGGGGTCAGCGCGTTGCGGGCCTCCATCGCCTCGAGGTTGAAGACGGTGACGGGCAGCACCTTCTCCTGGTCGAGCCGTTTGAAATTGGAGCCCGTCACCGTGAACGCCTCCAGCTTGACGGTGCCGTCCGCCGGTTTGGCGGCCGAAGTGGCGGGCGCGGCCTGGGCCGGCAGGCGCGGGGCGGTCGCGAGCGAGGCGAGCGCGAGAACGTGAAGGAAGGTCAGCTTCATTGGTTGGGGTGGCGACAGTTGTTTGCGGCAGGTTGCGAACCTCGGCGGACGAATGTCGAAGCAAATGCAGCCGGCGCTGCCTAGGGTGTTGCGCTCACGAGCGGCCACCGCTGGATTCGCGGGATGGAAGTCGCCGCGCCCGGCCTGCACCACCTGACCGCCGTGACCGGGGATCCGCGGGCCAACGTCCAGTTCTACACGCGCGTGCTCGGCCTGCGCCTAGTGAAGCGCACCGTTAACTTCGACGATTCGTCGGCTTACCACTTGTATTATGGAGATACGACCGGCACGCCGGGCACACTCTTGACGTTTTTCCATTGGCCCGGGGCCGCTCGGGGGAGGGTGGGCACGGGGCAGGTGGCGGGCATCCAGTTATCCATCGCCGGGGGCAGCCTGGACTTTTGGGCGGACCGTTTGCGGGCGGTAGGATGTCCGGTCGAGACGGGCCAGCGGTTCGGCGAGCCGCTGGTGCGCACGGCCGACCCCGACGGGATCGCGGTTGAAATCCTCGCCTGCAGGGAGGACCCACGCCCCGGGTGGTCGGGGGCCGATGTTCCTGCGCCGCACCAACTCCGCGGGATGGCGGGCGCCGAACTACGCGTGCGCGACCCAGGTCGGACCTTGCGGGTGCTCCGCGAACTGCTGGGGTGGCGGGAAGAGAGCGTCGAGGCCGGCCGCCGCCGATTGGTCGCCGGACCGGGGCAGCCTGGACATTGGCTGGATCTCGTCGGAGACGGGGCCGCGGAGCCGGGCCGGCCGGGGACCGGGACCGTGCATCACCTCGCCCTGCGCTCGGCCGATGCGGGAGTTTCCGAGCTGCTCCGCGCGCGCCTGCTGGCCAGCGGGGCCGCGCCCTCGCCGTTGATCGACCGCACCTATTTCCGCTCGGTGTATTTTCGTGAACCCGGCGGCATTTTGCTCGAGATCGCGACCGACGGCCCCGGTTTCCTTGTGGACGAGACGCCCGAAACCCTCGGCGCGGGGCTGATGTTGCCCCCCGCGTTCGAACCGGCGCGGGCGGCGATCGTCGCGACCCTGCCGCCCTTGGCCCCCTGAATCCGCCCGCGGCGATCTACCAGCGGACCACGGAGGTGGCGAGGAAGAGGAAGAACGCGCCCGCGCCCACCAGCCACAGCATCAGCGCGGCTACCCAACGCAGCCACATGCCGAACGGGATGCCCGCGATTGCGAGGATGCCCATCGTCACGCCGCTGGTCGGGATCACGAAGTTGCACAGCCCGTCGCCGAGCTGGAAGGCGATCACCGCCGCCTGGCGCGGGATGCCGAGCAGGTCCGCGAGGGGCGCCATGATCGGCATCGTGAGGGCCGCCTGGCCGCTGCCGCTCGGGACGAGGAAGTTGATCCCGAACTGGACCGCGAACATTCCCTGGGCGGAAACCGCGGGGGGCAGGCCGCCGAGGCCGGCGCTCGCGTGCTGGAGCAGGGTGTCGATCACGCGCCCTTCCTGCAGGACGACCAGCACCGCCTTGCTCAGGGCGACGAACAGGGCGGGCATCACCATCGCGCGGGCGCCGTCGGCGAACGCGGCCGCGGCTTGGTTTGGCCGGATCCGTCCGAGGAGGGCCGCGCCTGCCCCGAGTCCGAGAAAGAGTCCGGCGAGTTCATCGATGTACCAGTCCCACCGCGCCACGCCCACGACGAGCAGCGCGATCCCGAGTCCGAACAGTACGAGCACGGCGCGCCGCGATCCGTCCAGCGCCGGCGGCTCCGTTCCGGGGTCTGGTGCGTCCCAGGTCCCTGCGCCCCGTGCCGACTCTAGGCGAGCGATGTGGCGGAGCACGAAGCCGATGGCGATCGCCGTAAGGGCGACCCACATCACGAGCCGGAAAGCCCAGCCGCTGAACAACGGCAGCCCGCTCAACCCTTGCGCGATGCCCACCGTGAACGGGTTGAAGGCAGCCCCAGCGAATCCTACGCCCGCGCCGATGAATGGGATCGCGACCCCGGTCAGCGGATCCCACCCCATTCGACGTGAGAGGCCGAGGGTGAGTAGGACGAACACGAGCACCTCCTCGCTCATCCCGAACGTGTTGCCCCCGATCGAGAAGGCGAGCATCAGCGCGGCGACTAGCCAGCGCCGCCGGGCCGGATGCCGGACCGCGCCGCGAGCCAGCGCGCCGATGCCCGCCGCGACGGCGCCGGTGGCCTCGACCACCCCGAAGGCCCCGCCGATCAGCAGCACGAAGGCGATGATCCGCGCCGTGTCTCGGTCGGCGAACCCCGCCACCGGGGCGGTGAATAGGCGATGCCACGGAGCCGGGGCCGCCGGGAGCTCCCGGTAGGAGCCCGCGACTACGACCTGCCGGCCGTTCGCCTGCTCGCGACGAAACTCCCCGGCGGGCACCAGCCAAGTGAGCGCGACGGCCAGCGCGAGGACGGAAAACAGGATCAGCAGCGCGTCGGGGGGGCGTCGTTCGGCGGGGCTCATCGGGGACGGGGAGCGAAAGACGGCGCGTGCGGGAGCCCAAGGCTTTTCCGCCGGCTTGACCCGTCCGGGCCGCGCCCTGACAAGGAGTCGTGCCGTCGTCGCGCCCCCTCCGTCTCGCCGCCTGCCTGCTCGTGTCGGGCTTGTTTCAGGCCCCGAGTCTGCCCGCCGCGGAACCCGCGCCGCTTCGGGGCCTCGACGACCTGACGCGCGCCCGCATCGCGCTGGTGGCCGGGTCCTCGCACGACGAGCACGTTGCCCGCCGCTATCCCCAGGCGCAGGTGCTGCAGTTCAAGGCCACGCCTGACGTGGTGCTGGCCGTCTCGAGCGGCAAGGCCGACGTCGCCTTCCTCGCCCTCGAGTCGGTGCGCGAGATCTTCAGCACGACGCCGAACCTCGCGATCCTGGTTCCGGAAGCCTACCGCAGCCCGATGGGCGCCGCTTTCCGCCCCGATGACACCGCGCTGCGGCCGGCATACAACGCGTTCCTCCGGCGGCTCCGAGAGAGTGGCGACTACGACGCGATGCGGGAACGCTGGTTCAAGGAGGGCGCGCGGGACCTGCCGCCGTTGCCGCCGCGCGGGGAGGGCCCGGTGCTGCGGCTGGGCATCACCGCCTCCAAGGGCCTGCCGTGGACCGGGGTGCGCAACGGCGCCTTCACCGGCTTCGAGGTGGAGCTGGCGGAGCGGTTCGCGGGCAGCCTCGGTCGGCGGCTGGAGCTGGTCGACCTGGACGTGTCCGGGCAGATCGCCGCGCTCGCGAGCGGGCGGATCGAGGCCATCGCCTGCCTGCTCGTGATGACGGAGGAGCGTCGCAAGCGCGTCGCGTTCTCCGATGAGCTGATCGCCTTCGTGGCCTGCGTAGTCACGCGGCAGGACCGGATCGAGGGCGCCCCGCCGGCGGCGGCCGCCGCGCCCTCCCTGGAGGTCGGGTTGTCCCTGGGCCAGCGGATCCGCGCCAACCTGCTCGAGGAGGGTCGTTACCGGCTGATTCTGGAGGGGCTGTTCGTGACTTGCGTGATCGCGGTGTTGGCGACCCTCTTCGGCACCGTTTTGGGCGGAGTGGTGTGTGCGGGACGGATGTCCCCGCGACCGCTGCTGCGGCAGGCTGCGGCCATCTACATCTGGTGCCTGCGCGGGGTGCCGGTGCTGGTGGTGCTGATGATCATCTATTACGTCGTGTTCGCGTCCTTCCACGTGAGCCCGATCTTGGTCGCGGCCGTCGCGTTCGGCCTCAACGCGGCGGCGTACATCGCGGAGATGCTGCGCTCCGCGATCCAGAGCGTCGATCGCGGGCAGTTGGAGGCGGGCGTGGCCGGGGGCTTCACCCGCGCACAGGCCTTCCGCCTGATCGTGCTGCCGCAGGCGCTGCGCCAAGTCTTGCCGGTCTACAAGGGCGAGGTGATCTCGCTCTTCAAGATGACCTCCGTGGTCGGCTACATCGCCGTGCAGGATATCACCAAGGCGGGCGACATCATCCGCTCCCGGACCTTCGACGCCTTTATCCCGCTGCTGGTCACCGCCGCTATCTACCTAGTGCTCGCGTGGCTGATCGCGTGGGCACTGGAGCGGGTCGAACTGCGGGTGACGCCGCCGCACCAGCGGCAGGGAATGGGGGTGGCCCCGTGATCACGGTGCGCGGGCTGCAGAAGCGCTTCGGGGACCTCGAGGTCCTCAAGGGCGTCAATTGCGAGATCCGCAAGGGCGAGGTCATCTCGTTGATCGGGCCCTCCGGGACCGGCAAGAGCGTGTTCCTGCGGTGCCTCAACCTCCTGGAGCGTCCGAGCGCTGGCGAGATCCTCATCGGCGATCAGCCGCTGCTGCATCCCGCCACCGACGTGCCCGCCCTTCGCCGCCGGATGGGGATGGTGTTCCAGCACTTCAATCTCTACGCCCACCTGACCGTCCTCGGGAACATCATCCTCGGCCCCGTGCGGTTGCTCGGCCGGGATCCCGCGGCTGCCGCCACCCGCGCCCGCGAACTGCTGGCGCTGGTTGGCCTCGCCCACAAGGCCGACGCCTATCCGGACCAGCTCTCCGGCGGGCAGAAGCAGCGCGTCGCGATCGCCCGCTGCCTGGCGATGGACCCGGAGATCATCCTCTTCGACGAACCCACCTCGGCGCTCGACCCCACGATGGTCAGCGAGGTCCTCGCCGTCATCCGCAACCTCGCCCGCGACGGCATGACGATGGTCATCGTGACCCACGAGATGGCCTTCGCCGAGGCCATCTCCACCCGCGTGTTTTATATGGATGGCGGGGAGATCCACGAGGAGGGCCCCCCGGCGGTCATCTTTGGCCAGCCGCGCCGTCCGCTCACGCAGGCGTTTATCCGACGGATCCGGCGGCTGACCCTCCAGATCACGAACGATGCCTACGACCTTTACGCCCTGAACGCGGAGATTGAGCGCTTCGGCGCGCGCCACGTTTTGGCGCCCCGCACCACCGAGGACCTACTTTCGCTGGTCGAGGAGTTGCTTGCCCTCCAACCTTCCCGCGCCGACGTCCGGCTCGAGCTGGCCTACGCCGAGCGCGACGGGCGCGTCGAGCTGGTTTGTTCCGCGCGCGGCGAACCGACCGACGTGTTGGCCCCGGGGAGCGGGGCGGACGACCTCGCGATCCGCCTAATCCGCGGCCGCACGGAGGAGGTCCGGTACGCGCGGGAGGGGGAGCGGAACGTCAACACGCTGCTCGTCCGGGCTGCCCGCTGAGCGCGGCGCGCGGCGCGGGAGCATCCATCCGCCGGCGTCCGGCGGTAAGAATCGGCATTGACCGAGGAAAGGGGCGGCCTACGGTGCGACCCTTTACCTTCCTCCAACGCCCGCCCTTGCCGTGAACGTCCAACTCAATCACCTGACCGCCACCCGCAAATCCCTTGTCGTCGCGCTCGACGCGGCCGAGGTCGACTCCGAGCTTGCCGGGGTGGTGCGGGAGATCTCCCAGCTGGCGCGGATTCCTGGCTTTCGCCCGGGCAAGGCGCCCGCGGCGATGGTGCTCAAGCGCTTCGGCAAGGAAGTGGCCGCAGAGCTCAAGCAGAAGGTCGTGAGCAAGGCCTACGAAGCCGCGCAGGAACAGCAGAAGCTTCAGGTCGTCAACGTGGTCAAGGTCGAGGAGGGCGAGATCAAGGCCGGCGCCGCGGCGAGCATCACGCTCACCCTCGATGTCCAGCCTGAGTTCACCCTGCCCGCCTACACGGACCTCCCCACCGAGGTCGCGCCGACCGACGTCGCCGACGCCGAAGTTACCCGCGTGATCGAGGGCTTGCGCTCGGAGCGCGCCGACTTCAAGGCGGCCGCGCGCCCGGCGGCCAAGGGGGACTACGTGAAACTTTCCTATGCCGGAACGATCGACGGCCAGCCGATCACCGATCTGGCGGGCGACAAACAGCTCTACGCGCAGGCCCCTCAGACTTGGGAAGAGGTGGAAGGCGAGCACGATGGCGTGATCCCCGGTCTTGGCCGCCAGCTAGCCGGGCTCGAGGTGGGTGGAAAGCGGTCCGTGACCGTGACTTTCCCGGCGGACTTTTCCCCGGTGCCCGCACTCGCTGGCAAAGCGGTCGCCTACGCCGTGGAGATCCAGGAGGTCCGCGAGCGGGTTCTGCCGGCGCTCGACGAGGCCTTTTTTAAGGCGCAGCAGGTGGATGACCTCGCGGGTCTGCAGGCCAAGGTCAGCGCCAACCTGAAGCTCCAGAAGGACTACGAGAACCGCCAAGCCCAGCGTCGCCAGATCACCGAGAAGCTGGCCGCGGCGGTGGACTTCCAGGTGCCGGAGTCGCTGGTGGACACCGAGACTCAGGGCCTCCTGCGCCAGTTCATCGAGGAGAACATGCGCCGCGGCGTCGCGGCCGAGCAGTTCGAGAAGGACAAGAAGGAGCTCTTCCAGGGCGCCCGCCAGGCGGCCACCAATCGGGTGAAGCTCCAGTTCATCCTCGGGCGCGTTGCCGAGCAGGAGAAGCTCGAGGTCACCAACGAAGACCTCAACAACTTCATCTACCGCGAGGCGATGCGCACCCAGCAGAAACCGGACAAGCTGGCGCAGGCCCTCGGTTCCGACCGCGCCCAGCTCCGCTCGGTCCAGCAGTCCATCATCTTCGACAAGGCGGTTGATTTTGTGGTCTCCAAGGCCAAGGTTACCGTCGCGGCACCCGCCCCCTGAGGCGCCCGCCCCTCCCGTGAGCTACTACGTCCCCATCGTCCTTGAGAACACCGGCCGCGGCGAGCGGTCGATGGACATTTACTCCCGCCTGCTGAAGGACCGCATCATCTTCATCGGCACGCCGATCGACGACCAGGTCGCCAACCTCGTCATCGCCCAGATGCTGTTCCTCCAGATGGAGGACGCGAAGAAGGACATCCACCTCTACATCAACTCGCCCGGCGGGGTGGTGACGGGCGGGATGGCCATCTACGACACGATGAACTTCCTGCAGTGCGACATCGTGACCTACTGCGTTGGGATGGCTGCCAGTATGGGCACGGTGCTGCTCGCCGCCGGAACGAAGGGTAAACGCTTCGCGCTGCCAAATAGCCGGGTGATGATCCACCAGCCGAGCGGCGGAGCCGGTGGGCAAACCGCGGACATCGCGATCGCCGCCCGCGAGATCCTGCGCTGGCGCAAGACGCTTAATGAGGCCCTCGCGCGCCACACCGGCAAGTCCGCCGAGCAGATCGGCCGCGACTCTGACCGCGATTACTATATGAGTGCCCCGGAGGCCAAGGAGTACGGGATCGTCGACCACGTGGTCGTCTCGACCCGGGAAGCCCAGGCTGCCGTCCAGTCCGCCGCCTGAGTCCGCCCGGTCGGACCAAGTCCGACCTCGACTCACCCGCCTGCCCGTTCAGGCTAACTCGATGGCGAAGTCCGCTCGATTGACCCTCTGCTCCTTCTGCGGCAAGTCGCAGACGGAGGTGCGAAAGATCATCGCCGGGCCGGGCGTCTACATTTGCGATTCCTGCGTCAACGTCTGCAAGACGATCATCGACCGGGAGTTGAAGCCGGCGGCGAGCGAGGCGCGGCCCGCGTTCCGGTTGGTTAAACCTGCGGAGCTCAAGCGGGCCCTCGACGAGCACGTGATCGGGCAGGACCACGCTAAGAAGGTCCTGTCGGTCGCCGTCTACAACCATTACAAGCGTCTGAGCTTCCACGCCGATGCCGGCCGCGGGGGCACGGCCGCCGCGGAATTCAGCGACGTCGAGGTGGAGAAGAGCAATATCCTGCTCGCCGGTCCGACGGGTTCGGGCAAGACGTTCCTCGCCCGCACTCTCGCCCGCATCCTCGAGGTTCCCTTCGCCATCTCCGATGCCACCACCCTGACGGAGGCGGGCTACGTCGGGGAAGACGTCGAGAACGTCGTGCTTCGGCTGCTCCAGGCGGCGAACTACGACGTCAAGAAGGCGGAGTGCGGCATCATCTACATCGACGAGATCGACAAGATCGGTCGCAAAACGGAGAACGTCTCGATCACGCGGGACGTCTCGGGCGAAGGGGTCCAGCAGGCGCTGCTCAAGATCCTCGAGGGTACGACCTGCAACGTCCCTCCCCAGGGCGGGCGTAAGCACCCGAATCAAGAGTACGTCCAGATCAACACGGCGAATATCCTCTTTATCTGCGGTGGGGCATTCGTCGGGCTGGAGGGCATCGTTCAGCGCCGCCTCGGCGGCCGCAGCCTCGGGTTCGGCGCTGGCGCGGCCGCCCAGCCGGAGGCTTCTACGCCGGAGCAGCTCATGAAGGCGCTCGCGCCGGAGGACCTGATCCGCTTTGGG
>JBILWD010000411.1:0-2917 GCA_044370095.1 Opitutaceae bacterium
CAGAGCTTGGTCGCCGGGTTTGCGGTGGCGGGCGGCAGCAAGTCCGTCCTCGTGCGTGGCATCGGGCCGGCGCTGGCGGAATTCGGGGTCGAGGGAGTCCTCGCTGATCCCCGCCTGGAACTGCGGCGTCCGGGCGCGACTGGAATTCTAGTTGCGAACGACGATTGGACGGAGGCCGAGGGGCGCGTCTTCCCTCGGGTAGGGGCCTTCGCCCTGCGCGGCGGCAGCCGGGACGCGGCCTTGGTCGCGGATCTGGAAGCGAGTACCTACACCGCCCGCCTCAGCGAGGCGGCCGGCGGCTCGGGCGTGGCCCTGTTGGAATTGTACGATACCGGGGCGACGGGCGGTGGCCGCCTGACCAACCTCTCCGCCCGCTCGGTGGTCAGCCCGGATGGCGGGGCTCTGATCGCGGGTTTCAACCTTACGGGCACCGGCACGCGGCGGCTCCTGATCCGGGCGGTCGGTCCTTCCTTGGAGGCTTTCGGGCTGGAAGGCCTCCTGTCGGATCCGCGGCTCGACCTGTATCCCGCCGGTGGCTCGGTGCCGCTGGCGACGAATCAGGATTGGTCCCCCGCGCTGGCGGAAACCTTCCGGCAGGTGGGCGCCTTCGCGCTCCGCGACGGTTCGTGGGATGCGGCGTTCGTGGTGACCTTGCCGGCCGGCAGTTACACCGCGCAGGTGGGCTCCACCAACGGCGCCAGCGGCATCGCGCTGGTGGAGATCTATGAACTGCCCTGAGCAACCGCCCGGCGCGCATTGGCCGGGAGCTCCCGGCGTGGTGCGCTCAAGGGGCGTAATGCGGCGCCGGCGGGCGTAGTTCTACGGGACCGATTGCCGTGGCTCCAGGGGCGGTTGGGGTAAATCTCGACGTCACGGCATTCCTAATGCAAGATTCTCTCCATAAGTTCCGGTTCAGGTCCTTTCCTCACTGATTTTTTGGCGTGTTTTACCGTCTCCAGCTTCCGGTCAGTGTCTTGTCCCGTGTCGCGCGCGGGGGAGCTTGGGGCGTGCTTGTCGTGTTCGCGGGGCAACCGCTCTCCGCGCAGATGGTGCTGCCCGCCCCGATGATTGAACCGCTGCTGCCGGCGGCGTTGCGGGCGGAGGATCCGTCCAGCCGTAACTCCGCGCTGCGGGCCGGCTCCGTCAGTCACCCGGGGGCGACGCGCCCGCCGCCCCCGACCACCCCCTTTACGTACGGCCGGCTGGCCCTCTACCCCCGGGTGAGCGCCTCCTTCTCCTACAGTGAAGGCGTGCTTTCCGAGGTGGGCCGGCCGACGAACTCGTACATCTCCTCCGTCTCGGCCGGGTTCCGGTTCGATGCCGGGCGCAACTGGGCCCTCGATTACGGCACGGGCTGGACCCTTTACTCCAGCCGGCGCTTCAAGAACTCGCCCAACCACAATTTTAACTTCTCGGGCGCTCTGCCGCTACGAGCTTGGGAGGGCGGCTTTTCCCAAGGCTACAGCTACGCCCGCGCGCCACGGATTGAGACGGGCCGCCAGACGGAAAGGCAGACGGTGACCACGTCCGGTACATTGGCCCGCCCCTTGGGCACCAAACTCACGTTTCAGACCGGGCTTTCCCAGAGCCTCAGCTTCATCTCCGCCAGCCCAGATTCTTATTCCTGGTCCTCGAGCAACGCGCTGCAGTACCGCCTAGGTGAAACCGCCTCCGTGGGCGGTACCCTGGGAGTCTCCTACGTCGACGTGAACCCCGGCGTGAATATGGCCGCCGTGACCCCAAGCGGCAGCTTCGCGTGGGCAGTGTCGCCGCGGCTCACGATGAGCGCTTCCGCGGGTACCGATTACCGCTGGATTTTCTCCCGCGGCGTCAAATCGCCCAGCACCCCTGTCTTCCAGTTGGGTGGCAGCTACCAGCTCTTTGATCACACCTCCTTCAACGCCAGCGCGTCCCGCAGCATCTCGCCTTCCAGTTTCCGCAATCAGCTGACGGACGGTCTTTCAGTGCAGATGGGTTTTGGCCAGCGACTGCTGGGCATCATTCAGGTCTCCGGTTCCTATGGGGAACAAATTTCCGGTTACAACGCCACGCGACGCGGGGTCGAGGCCGGCCGCAAGGACCGATCCTATTTTTACTCGCTGAACGCGGGCACGACGGTGCTGCGGCGGATCAGCGTGTCGGTCGGCTTCAGCGCGACCGATAACTCCAGCAACCGGACGGGCTACGGCTTCAATAGCCGGACCTACAGCGTGCAAGGAGGCTTTGGCTTTTGAACTCAGGACTCACTGAATCTCGTTCCGCGCTGCCGGCCGGCGCGGCGTCTTCACCGGCTCCGGCCCCTGCCGCCGCGGCGCATCCGCAGTGGCGGCGCTACGCTTGGGCGGCCGGACTGCTCGCGCTCCCGTTCGGGCTGGTCTTTTACGAGCTGGTGCGGTTCGCGCTGGCGAGCGACCTCTACTCTCACACCCTCCTGATGCCGGTCGTGGCGGGCTACTTCGCTTGGCTGGCGCGACCTGACCTGCCGACCCCGGTCCGGTCCAACTGGTTGGCCGCGCTGCTCCTGACGGGACTGGCGGGTTGCTTGGTCTTCTGGTCGCTGGGAGTCATCGGATCGCGCGGCTGGTCTGTCGAGGATCGCTTGGCGGCGCAGGTGGGGGCCTACGTGCTGCTCCTGGCGGCGGCCGGATTCGCCCTCGTGGGAACGCGCGGGGTGCGGGCCGTGGCCTTCCCGCTGGGCCTCCTGCTGTTCGCCTTCCCGATGCCGACGGCGCTGACCAAAGGGATCGAGGTCTTTCTGCAGCACGGTTCGGCCGAGGTCTCCCACCTCCTCTTCAATCTGAGCGGCACGCCCAACTTTCGGACCGACCTGCTCTTCCAGTTGCCTCGCATCAGCCTGCTGGTGGCCCCGGAGTGCAGCGGCATCCATTCCTCGCTCGCGCTCTTCATCACCAGCCTT
>JBILWD010000410.1:0-2917 GCA_044370095.1 Opitutaceae bacterium
GACGAGAGCGGCAAGCTACCCCTACCCCGCACTTCGCCGCAGACGCTCCTGCAATTGCTTCTGTATTGGGAGGTGCCGAAGGCGCGCGCGGAGGAGGTGGTCGACGCGCTCCTCGGCTGGATGAAGCCTGGCCACGTGTACAGCACCCCCTGGCAGCCCGACTACGAGTCGAAGCCGGTGCCCTACCGCCCGCCCGGGCGGCCGCTGCGGTCGTTCCACGAGCTGGCCTCGATCGAGAAGGCGCGGGAATTCTTTTACGACGAGGCGGGCCGGCCCAACGGCTACTGGCGGCGCTTCGCGGAGAACGTCTCCCTCTTCGATTTCCCGCAACCCAACCTGAACGGCGCGCGGCCCGATGTCCTGGCCGCCCTCGGGCAATACGGTCCGGAGCAGGCCAAGGGGATGTCGGACTTCCTGCGCGGGGAGGGCCGGTTCGAGCGCGGCGGACCCGGAGTGTTCCGCAACCCGCAGGAGATCGGCCAAGTGGCGGGGCCTTCCGGCAACCCGGCCGGCTTCGCGCTGAACCTTTCCGCCCTGCGGATCCACGTGCTGGTGCGCGAGGGCCGCAACGAATACCGACTGGCGGTGGTGGTTGCCGCCCCCGGTGCCGCCTCCGCAGTGCCTCCCGGGCCGCCCCCCGGGCCCGTCAAGGCCGAGACCCGCCCCGGACCTACCCCGACCCCGCCCCCCCCGCCACCCGGACCCGCAGCGCCCGCCGGCACCGGCGCCACGGACGAGCGCCTGCGCTACCCGTGGGTCATCCTCGAGGTACGCGAAAACGAAGAAATCCCCCGGGAGGCGACCCCGTGACCCGCCGCGCGGATTCTGCGGTCTTGTTCTCCGGGCGCCGCTCGTGCCTAGTAGCGCTCCCTTCCTGATGGCCTCGCTCCTCAGTTTCCTGCGCGCCGGACCGCCGCCCCCCCGGGTGGCGCTCCTGCCGGACAGCGCCTTCTTTACCCGATCCATCCCGGTGCCGGAGGGGGCTACGCCGGCCGAGGTAACCGCGGCGGTGGAACTCGGCCTCGAGGCGGCCTCCCCCTTTCCCCTGGCGCAGCTATACCACGGCTGGTACTGGCGCCCCAGCTCGCCCCACGCGTTCGCCTTCGCGGCCTACCGCCGCCGCTTCTCCGCGGACGAAGTCACGGGCTGGGCCGACGCCGAGCTCGTCCTCCCCGCCTTCGCCGCCACCCTCGGCCAGACGCCAGACGCCGGCTCCGCCGTGGTCCTGCCCGGTAAGGACGAAATTACCGGAGTACTCTGGGGCGCAGGTCCGGTGCCCGAACGCGTGCTCACGCGGCCCCTGCCCCCTGAGGCCGACGAGAGCGTCCGCGCAGCTGCCCAGGTGGCGCTCCTCCGCGAGCTCGGCGCGAATGGCCCGGTGATCGCCCTCGCGGCGGCCCCGGCGCCCCTGCCAGCGACGCGGGACCGCGAGGTGGCCTTCCGCCACGGGGACTTCGCGTCGCGGCTCGACGCGGCGGCGACGGTTGCGGTTGATGTGCGGGACAAGACCGACCTCGCCGCGCTGCGGCGCGGCCGGCGCCGCGACGTGGGGCTGTGGCGAACCTTCACCGGCCTGGCCGCGGCCCTCGTCCTCCTGGGCCTCGGGGAACTGGCCCTCGCCGGCGGAGGCGTCTGGCAGGGCGCGCGCGCGCAGCAGTTGGCCGCCCAGAAGCCGCTGGTCGACAAGATCAGCGGGGTGCACGAACTGACCCGCAAGATCGAGGAACTGGCCACCAAGCGCCTGCTCCCGCTGGAGATGATGACCCAGCTCACCGGGGTGGACCTCGAGCGCAAACCGCCGGAGATCCAGTTCACGCGCATCCAAGCCGACCAGTCGAAGGGACTCTACACTCTGTTCGTCGAGGGCAAGACTACCAATCCCGCCAAGGTCTCCGAATATGAGGCGGCCCTACGGCAGCTGCCCTCGATCGCCAAAGTCGACGCGCCCATCTCCCAAGTGAAGGGTGACCAGGCGCAGTTCACGCTCACCGCCGTGTTCAAGCCCGAGGCGCTGCTCCCCAAGGAGGAGCCCGCCCCCGCCGCCAAATGATCCGCACGCTCCGCCATCTGTTCCTCGGCCGGCTCCTGCGGGAGAAGCTCCTCTTGGTCGCCTTCGTCGCGATCGGTGCTCTCTGGTGGCTGTCCGCCTTCGCGGACCGGGCCAGTACCTTCCAACGCGAGGCGCACCTCACCACGCTCCGCCTCGCCGAGCAGTCCCAGTGGATCCGCAACCGGACCGTGATCGAAGAGACCGCCCAGCGCACCGCTGGTCGCCTCGACCCCGCCCGCGCCCTCAACGGCAACCAACTGGTCACCATTGTAGCCCAACTGGCCACCGAGGCGGGCCTGAAGAACGCCGTCTCCGGTACCCCGGCGACGGAGCGCAGCGGGCAGTTCGCGATCCATTCCTCGGACTTCGCGATCAACCAGGCCGACTGGGAGCCGCTGCGGAAGTTCTACGAAGCCCTGCAGGCCCGCTCGCCCTACATTTCGGTCGAGCGCTTCGCCCTCAGCGCCACCCCCAACGCCGCCGCCCGCCTCTCCCTCAACCTCAAGGTCGTCTCCGTCGAACTGGTCAACCCCTAAGCCCCCCGTGATTCGCCTCCACGCCACCCCCGGCGGCCTCCTGCTGGAGCAGCAGGACGTCTTCCGGCCCGCCCCGAGCGATTGCTCGCTCGATGGCCTCTTCCGCTCAGCCGACCCCGTTGCCCTCGCCCAAGCAGCCTGGGCGGCCGCCGGCGCGCCCGTCCCGGCGCCCACCCGCCGCCTCGCCCCCCTCGAGTCGCAGGAAATCTGGGCCGCGGGCGTAACCTACCTTCGCAGCAAGAGCGCCCGGATGGCCGAATCCCGCGACGCCGGCGGCGGTACCTTTTACGACAAGGTCTACGACGCGGATCGCCCGGAACTGTTCTTCAAG
>JBILWD010000409.1:0-2917 GCA_044370095.1 Opitutaceae bacterium
GAGCCGCCCCCCGCCAGCCGCAGGTGCGTGCCCGCGGGGCCGTTCCCAAGCGTGCAGACCACCCGTTCCGGTCCGGGCTCCCCGCCGGCGGCCACCACGATCCGGCGACCCGGCAGGGCGGCGAAGGCGGGCCACGCCGCGACCTCCTCCGGAAAAACCATCAGTCCGCCGGGTCGGACCGCGGCGGGGAGGCGCGACTTCTCGCGGGCCACCCCCTCGAGACCGCCGAGTTCCTGCAAGTGAGCTGGACCGATCAAGGTGATGACGGCGATGTCCGGCTCGATCATCGCGGCGAGGCGGTCCATCTCGCCGGGCAGGCTGATCCCCGCCTCGATCACGGCCAGCCGGTCGCGGGCCGGGTCAAGCCCGGAGAGCGTGAGGGGTACGCCGAGCTCGTTGTTGAAATTACCCTCGGTGGCGGCGACGCCGCGCGCCGCGGCACCGAGGAGGAGCGCGAGCAGGTCCTTGGTGGACGTCTTGCCCGCGCTCCCGGAAATTCCCACGACGGGGCCGGCAAACCTCCGCCGGTGCTCCCGCGCGATTGCCTGCCAGGCCCGCAGGGTGTCCCCCACCACGAGCTGCGCGAGGCCGGCCTCCGGGCGCGGCCGGGAAACCAGCGCGGCCGCCGCTCCCGCCGCCGCGGCCGCAGGGAGAAAGTCGTGCCCGTCGCGCTGTGCGCCGGCCAAGGCCACAAAGACGCTGCCCGGCCCGAGGCGCCGGGAATCAAAGTGAAATCCCCGCAGCGTCCCCGAAGGCGGCTGCGTCCAGTGCCCACCGGTCCACGCCGCCAAGTCTGAAGGGTTGAAACCGCCGCTCACCGCCCGGACCTCCCCCGCACCCAGTCCCGCACCAGCCGGCGATCGTCGCACGGCACCGCGACCCGCTCGATCCGCTGGAAAGCCGCCGCCCCGCGACCCGCGATCACCACCGCGTCACCCGGACGGGCCCAAGCCAGCGCCGCGGCTACGGCGGCCCGCCGATCCGGCACGCAGCGGATGGCTCCAGGGCACGCGGCGCCTTGCAGCATATCGCGCAGGATCCCCTCCAACGGTTCCCCCCGGGAATCGGCCGCCGTGAGCACCACCAGTTCCGCGCCTTGCTCCCCGGCCCGGGTCAAGAGCGGGCGGGGCGACGGGTCGCACTCCCCGGGACAACCCATCACCAGCGCCACGCGGCCGGGCGTGAGTGCCCGCACCACACTGAGGAAATACGCCAGTCGTTCCGGCCGGTCCGCCGCGTCGACCCAGACGTCGAAACCGCCGGGCACCGCGACCGGTTCGCCCCGGCCGGGAACGGGCGACAACTGCCCGAGGCGCGCGCCAACCGTGGACGGTGACACACCCCGCTCCAGCGCGGCCCGGACCGCCAGCTCGAGTTGGGCGCTCACGCCGCGGAGGCCCTCCGGGATCGGAGCCGAGAAATCCCCTCCCGCCCAGCGAAACCCGAGCGCCCCGCAGGGCGCTGGGCTCGCCGCCCCGACCTCTTTCCCCGCCACCCGCAGATCGAGGCGCGAGGCCCACGTCACATCCGCCATCCAGCCAGCCTCCGCAGGCCCGGGCGGGAGCTCGATCACCGCACCGGCGCAAGCGGCATCGCGCATCTGGGCCAGCAACGCGTAAAACTCGAGCGGGCCGGGAATGGTAGCGGGCAAGACGCGGGAGCCGAGATCGTGATGGACGGAGCTCAGCAGGCCCAGTTCCGCCGATGTGCCCAGCAAGCCCCGCAGGAGGTGGGCGACGGTGGTCTTGCCGTGAACCCCCTCCACCGCGTGGAGGCGCAGGGCGGCGTCCGGGTGCCGGAAGAAGCGGCGGGCAACACCGGCGAGCGCGCGGAGCGGATCGGATACCTGGACAACGGTCAGGCCGCGGCCGAGGGCGACGCGGGGCCGGCAGGAGCCCACGACCGCGATGGCCCCGCGGGATACCGCCTCGTCGAGCCCGGACCGCAAATCCCCGCTGGGCGCCACATCGAAGAAAACGCTGCCCGCCACCACCTGCCGGGCATCCGCGGCCAGGCCCGCGATGGGACGGTCCAGCGGACCGACCGCCGCGATGCGCTGCTCGGGCGTGAGGAGGTCGCCGAGGCGGGCGCGCCGGGCCGCGGCGCGGGCGGCGGGCGGCGGCAACCGGCGGGCGAGGCCGGACGGGGGCGAAAGCAGGAGCCCGCTCATCGTGCGCCTCCCTCGTGCCGGGCCACCAGCAACGCCGGGACGGCCGCAGCGCCTGCGCGGATATCGAGAATGGGGATGAGGCGCTCGCCGATCCGCTTGAAAGAAGGCGCCGCGACGGTGCGGCCGTAGGCCACCCCGCCTGGCGCCTTGTGGTCGGCGTCATCCACGATCACGGAGATCACCACCTTCGGCCGGGCCGCCGGGAAGAAACCGGAGAACGACGCGATGTGGTGTTTCTTGGACCACTGGCCGTCGACGAACTTCTGGGAGGTTCCGGTCTTACCCGCCACATCGAATCCCTCGATCGCAGCCTCGAGCGCTGTGCCGCCCTTGCGGGTGACGCCGACCAGCATCGCCGCAACCTGGGAGGCGGTGCGCGGCGAGACCGCGCGCCCGATCTCCGTGCGGCCGTAGCGGTAGACCGTCTCGTTCGCGGAATCGCGGATCTCGCGGATCACCTGCGGCCGCAGCAGGACGCCGCCCGTCGCGATCACCGCCATCGCCTGGTGCATCTGCAGCACCGTGGAGGAGACCGAATGCCCCATCGGGATGCGGGTGATGTCGATCGGATACCAACGCTGGTGGGGGTGCAGGATGCCCGCGACCTCGCCGCCGACCGGGAACCCGAGCTTGGAGCCGAAGCCGAAGGCGCGGGCGTAGCGCTCAAGGCGCTCCTCGCCGAGCATCATTCCCAGCTGCGCGGCCCCGCGATTGCTCGAATGGCTCAGGATCTCCGCGATCGTGAGG
>JBILWD010000149.1:0-9068 GCA_044370095.1 Opitutaceae bacterium
CTGCCTCCTCCTTGTACTCCGCCGTAAAGAGCGTCTTGCCGGCAGACGGTTTGCTGATCTGGGTTTTCATCGGGTTCCTTCGTTTGGTCCCCGAACCCGTGTCCGTCAAATTAGGGCAACCCTAGGCGTTTTTCGCTACTCCTATCGAGCTCCCGGCTGAACTTGCGGATGGGTGGCCGCTTGGGTGCTGAGCCGGAGTATTGCCGCTCGGTGAGTTGGGCCGGTTAGAGACGGCCGCGGCCGCGAACAACGGCCTGGCCCCTTTCCGGCAATCGCTACTTATTTTGGGCGGAATCCTCGATCTTATGTGTTTCAATCAGGGTACTAGTGAGGGCCGAGTATTTTGCGTGGATCTTCGGGGTCTGATCCTTGGCGCGCATTGCGACACCCAAGCACAAGAAGAGCGCGATCAATGCTAATTCGTATGGGCGCGTAATGGAGGGGGAATCCCCTGGGTGAATTTGGCGCAAAACTATCATTAGAACACCTCCGGCAATAAATCCCCCCCATAAAAAGCGGGTTTTCTGAACTTCGTGGAGTTCCCGTAACTTTTCATTCTCAAGAGTTCTTAAAGCCTCCTGTCGCCATTTGTCCTGGGAAGTCTTTAAACTCTCGCGGAGTAGATTGCGGTCAGATATTGTCGACTCGATTAGTCGCCTTAACTGTTCACGCTCCCAGGCGATTTTCTTTTCGCCAAACGTCTGCAGGTCGTGGACGTACTTCATTTCACGCATGTTGGAATCGTGCTCCTTGCGTAGCTTCCTCAAGGCTGTTTTCAGCTGATCAGCTGACGCATACGGGTTATCTTCAACCTGTTTGGGTATGATGAGGTTCTTCTCTAGCAGATCATTCAGCTCGCTTTGTTTTTCCTCCAGCTCCCTTTGTTTTGACGCACACATACTTAGTGTTCGACTCAACTCTTCCTGTAACCTGGCGATTGTTTCTCGCGCTTCTTCGGAGGGGAGATCGCTCCGATCAACAGGCTCAGTTATCACGACACCCAACAGCCGCTCGGGGCTTGGGGCTTCGCAAGGCTGGCCGTTTTCGATCGCAATCGTAGCCGCTACACAGAGTTCTTCGCCAGAGGCGAGTGATCGCTGAATTAGATTCTCCCGCTCTGGCCCACTCAACTCGTCTAGATTCCATACCGCCTTACTACAGCTCTGGCAGTAGCGCTTAATCAGGCCGTCGCCGCTTAAGTCGGTGAACGACTTCCGGCAGATGTAGGAGAACTTTATGTCGAGTGCCATGGTGCGGGGTCGTGAGCTTTGTCACGGGGCGGGTTTAAACTAGCGAGGTATGGTCGGGTCAAAACCAGCCACCCTGAGCTGATTGTGTTGAACGTTATTTGCGGGAGTAAAACAAGGCTAGAGGAAGGAGGGTGGGCTCTTTCATCCCATGGGTCTTGGGCGGTCTCGGGTTAGTTCAAGCGGGCGGCCAAAAGGGGCGGCCAAACGGGGGGCGGCCAAAAGGGGTCAGGCCGTTTCGCGTTGCAGCCGGGGCCGGAGGCGCCGGGAGGGTGCTACACGGGGTTACGTGATCGGCCCTCACTTTGAGGTTAAGCCGAACTGGAGCGGTTGGGATCGCGCCTCAATGGCAGTTGCATGCCGCGCCGCCTTCGCCTCGAAACCGCCGGAGCCCTCTACCACGTCCTCAACCGCGGGAATTACCGCCGGGACGTCTTCGCCGCCGCGGGAGCGGCGAGCGCTTTTGAAAGAACCTTGGGGGGGCGGCCAAACGGGGTCAGGCCGCTTCGCGTTGCAGCCTGGGCCGGAGGCGCCGGGAGGGTGCTACGCGAGGTTACGTGATCGGCCCTCACTTTGAGGTTAAGCCGAACTGGAGCGGTTGGGATCGCGCCTCAATGGCAGTTGCATGCCGCGCCGCCTTCGCCTCGAATCCGCCGGAGCCCTCTACCACGTCCTCAACCGCGGGAATTACCGCCGGGACGTCTTCGCCGCCGCGGGAGCGGCGAGCGCTTTTGAAAGGACCTTGGGGGAGGCGTGTACCCGTCACGGGTGGCGAGTGCATGCCTACGTGGTGATGCGCAACCACTATCACCTGGCGCTCGAAACCCCGCGGCCGAACCTGGTCGCCGGCATGCACTGGCTGCAGAGCACGTTTGCCACGCGCTTCAACCGTTACCGGAGGGAGCACGGACACCTGTTCCAAGGCCGCTACCGGGCGCAGTTGGTCGAGGATGCCGCGAGCTTCGTACGGGTGATCAACTACATTCATCTCAATCCCGTCCGGGCGAGGCTCGTGCTGGCCACGCAAGCTGCGAGGTACACTTGGGGCAGCCTACGCTGGTTGATCCGGCGGCCGCGGCCTCCGTGGCTCACGGCGGACGTGCTGCTCCCGCAGCTGGGCGAGGGGGACAATGCGCCGGGTTGGGCGCGATATGTCGCGGATCTGGCGGTGCTCGCGCGCGACCCGGAGGAGCAGGTGCGACAGGGCTTCGCCCATCTTTCCCGAGGTTGGGCGATCGGTAGTATGGGCTGGAAGCGGGCGATCGCCCGGTAGAATTCCCACCGGCGACTGGAAACCACACTCGGGCGGGAAGCGCGGGAACAGCTCCGGGACTTGGAATGGCGCCACGCGCTGCACGAGGCTCTGCGCGCGAGCGGGCGGACCCCCTCGGAGCTCGCCGTTGCCCCGGCGGCTGCTCCATGGAAAATCGCGGTCGCGGCGCAGCTGCGCGAACAGGTGGCCCCACCGTATGCCTGGCTGGCTTGCGCCCTGTGCCTAGGCCTGCCCGCCACGCTGCGCGCCCGCGTTTGGCGCCACCGCGATGCGCAACGTGCAACGGCCTAGGGTTGCCCTGATTTGACGGACGCGGGTTTCGGGGCCCAAACCAAAGGAACCCCATGAAGACCCAGATCAGGAAGCCAGCTGCGGGCAAGACGCTCTATGCAGCGGAGTACAGGGAGGAGTCGGTCAAACACTGGAAGGACAGTGGCCGCAGCGCGGCCACGGTGGCAGCGGAGCTCGGCATCAGGGCCCCGCTGCTTTACCGATGGGCCAAGCAGCTTCGGCTGGCCGCCCAGCAGGGCGGCCAGCCGGAGCTGAAGACCGCCGGCCGCGTGCGTGAGCTGGAGGCGCGGATCCGCCAGCTGAGCGAGGAGAACGCAAAGCTGCTCGAGCAGCGCGAAGTCCTAAAAAAATCGCTGGGCATCCTCTCCGAAGCGCCGCCGAGAGGTATGCCCAAGTCGAGTCGATGAGCGGCCGATATAAGGTGGGGTGGCTTTGCGAGGCGTTACTGGTGTCGCGCAGCGGTTATTACAACTGGTTGCGGCGGCGCCTGGCGCCAGGGCCGCGGGAACGCGAGAACCGCGTCCTGCGCCAGCAAATCCGCGAGGCGTTCGTCCTCAGCCGCGAGACCTACGGCAGTCCCTGGCTGGCCCATGCCCTCGGACGCCGGACCAGCCGTAACCGCATCGCCCGCCTGATGCGCCGGGAAAGACTCTGGGCTAGGCAGCGTTCTAAGTTCCGGGTGTCTACGACCGACAGCCGGCACGCCGATCCGATCGCCCCCAACCGGCTTAACACCGCGCAGGTCAACCGTCTCGACCAAGCGTGGGTGACCGACGCCACCGGCATCCTAACCGGAGAAGGATGGCTCTATCTCGTGGCACTGCTCGATGTCCACACCCGGCGCATCGTCGGCTGGGCGATGAGCTCGCACCTCGATGCCGAGATGGCGGTCCGCGCCCTGCAAATGGCCATCCAGCGGCGCCGGCCCCCACCGGAGCTCATCGTGCATTCCGACCGCGGGCGGCAGTTTACTAGCGCCGCCTTCCGCGCCGTCCTGAACGACCACCGCCTGACCGCCTCCATGAGCCGCAAGGCCAATTGCTACGACAACGCCCATATGGAGTCCTTCTGGAGCAGCCTGAAGTACGAGACCGTGTACCGCCATCGTTACCCCACGAAGGCCGCCGCCCGCACCGCGCTCTTCGACTACATCGAAACCTTTTATAATCGCACCCAGCTCCATTCGAGCCTCGGTTATCTCAGCCCAGTCACGTTCGAAAACCATCTGCAGAGACCATAATCACCCTGAAACCGGTGTCCGAGGAATCGGGGCAAGCCCAGCCTGACCCCGTCCGGTCCCTGCTTTTCGAAATTGCCATGGTCACGAAAGAGGCCAAGGGAATTTAAATGAGGCCGAATTTAGAACAGCAGCGGGACTTTCTGCTACAGACCTATTTTGGTGTCCGCGGCGATTGCATGGATCGCTTCATTTCGCGCGCGTACCGGGACATGAATCGAACCCTCAGGGGGGTATCAAAGTTGGGCCGAAACAAGAGTGAAAATGCCCAACTCTCGGCCGGCCTGCTCGCTTCGGCGAAAGGAGTAGTCCGTAGGCACGTGGAGCAATTGGCGCAGCGCGGGGCCACACCCGAAGAGGATTCAGTCGCGGGGTTCGATCGATGGCATAGGGAGGCCTGCGCGGACCTCACGCAGCACTACAAAGAGGAATTGAGCCTCCTTGGGTCGAATACCCGTCTAACGCACGGCCAAGCGCAGAAATGGTTCAACATGACCTTGAAGTATTGTTGGGCGTTTGGGGACGAGGAGTTAGATGGACTTCAACGATGGTACCCCGTCGCGCATATCGCCATTGATGAGGTAATACTGGAGGCGGTAGTGAGCGAGAGGGTGGTAGACACTCGCCCTTGTGAGAAATGGTCTAAGTGGGATGCCCCGGAGGCTTACCAGCGGCTGCAAGCTAAGTTGCGGACAGCAGCGCAGCGACAAGGAATGTCCCCGTTGGAACTCGAATTCGGCTGGTGGGCGAAGTATCGCCCAGCCGTTCTGGGCGACAGTGAAGATTAGGTATTAGCATCAGGGCCGTGAATCGACGGGTTAAGCAGCACCGCTGCGTACCTCAGAGCAGGGCGAACTCCTCAAAACAGATCGCGTTGGGGGATTGCGAAGGGGTCAGGGCGAAACCTGCAACCTGGGCGCGTTTCACCCGGCCACCCTTTTGCGGACGGCGGGAGCACGGGTGGCCGGTGGCGGTGGTCGGGGGTACCAAGAGCGGACCGGGGAACGATTCCCCGGCTACACCAGACAGCGGAAGGCTCGATCGAACCGCGACCTCGTTTTTGCTGCGCGCGGGCCTGGCCGAAAATGGTGGAGGTGGCGGGAGTTGAACCCGCGTGCCTCCGGCCTTTGCACGCCACATCTACCTGTATAGTGCGACTTTGATCTCGCCAGGGTCATGCCGCCGCACGCGCTCGAACCCCAGCCAGTCCCCGGATGAAGGTACTGCGCGCAGTCCGCGGACCGCTCCACGCGCTATGCCTGCTGTCGTCGTCAGTACCGGTTAGCAGGTGTCACCGGACCAACGTGGCTGAGTTAAGCAGCCAGGGGCATTTCTTCAGTCTTGCCGTTTGTTTTTTTCGCAGGGGGATTAGCGAGAGACCCACGACTCTCGACAGGCAGCAACGCACTCCAACCGGAAGTAGAATCCAGAACACCCCCGAAAGGGTCAGGGCCCGGTCCGGGCGCAGCAAAATCAAGGAACGCCCGCACCCTGCCCGCGCCATCCCGGGATTGCAAGCGCCGCGGCACGGGACTGCGGGCTCGCCTTGCCGCCGCGACCCCGGTTGCCTGCGTCCGCTCCCCCCATGAAGTCCGCCGGCCGGTCGCTCCCCCTCCTCCTGCTCCCGCTCGCGCTCGCCGCGGCCACGCCCCCCGCCCCGCCGCCGCCCGACCCCGCCACGCTCCCGCCCCCGGCCCGCGCGGTCGTTCCCCGGCTCGAGGGCAAGGCCACGCTCGACGGCGAACTCACGGATGCCGTCTGGGCCCGCGCCGCCCGGCTCGGCCCGTTCCGCCCCGCCAGCGGTCAGGGCGAGGCCCGCGAGGCCACCTTCGTCCGCCTCTGGCACGACGGCGAGGCGCTCTACCTCGGGTGGGAATGCGCCGACGCCGACATCCAGGCCACGTTCACCGCCCGGGACAGCCGCTTCTGGGAAGAGGAGGTGGTCGAGTTCTTCGTCACCCGCGGCGAGCTGACCCGCTATTACGAGCTGCAATGGAACCCGCTCGGCGGGGAGTTCGACGCGATCATCACCAACGACCTCGATGCCCGCGGGGTTTCCCGCTCGTTCCGCGGCGACTGGAGTTACACCGCCAAGGGGATGCGCAGCGCGGTGAAGGTGCGCGGCACGGTGCAGCAGTCGGGCGACCGCGACCAGGACTGGCGGGTGGAGGTGCGGATCCCGTTCGCGGATCTCGGCGGCCCCGCGCCGCGCGCCGGCGAGGTCTGGCGGGCCAATTTCTACCGCTTCAATCGCGAACAGGGCCGCAAGGAGGAGATGCTCAGCTGGTCCCCACCCATGCTGCCCGGCTTCCACCAGCCCACCCGCTTCGGCTTCCTCGAGTTCGGCCGCTGAGGTGGCGGAGGACGGAGGGCGGAGGGCGGAGGACGGAGGGCGGAGGGCGGAGGACGGTGGACGGTGGACGGTTGTCGGTGGTCGGTACCGGTTCGCTCCTGACCACCGCCTACCGACTACTGACCACCGCCTACAGTCAACTGCCCACCGCCCACCGGGCGGTTCCGTCGTGACTCCACCCGTGCGGGCGGCACGGTGATCGAAATGCTCACCCCGCTCACCTCCGCGCGCCTCGCCGCCGGCCGCGTCCTCCGCGAACCCCCCGGCGCCACCCCCGGCTATTGGGCCGGCTGCCCCGGCGTCTGCTTCGATGCCGCCGATCAGGCGTGGTACCTCACCTACCGCCTGCGGCGCCCCCGCGGTATCGCTCCGGACCGGGGCGGCGAGGTCCGCATCGCCCGCTCCACCGACCTCGAACGCTGGGAAGACGTCCTTGCGATCACCAAGGACCGCTACGCTTCTGCCTCCATCGAACGTAGCTGCCTGCACCGCGGGCCCGATGGCCACTGGCATTACTTCACCAGCTATGTGCACCCGGACGACGGCCGCTGGTGCACCGCCGTGCTGCGTGCCCCCACGGTGGCCGGACTGGACCCGGCCCGCCAGGAGATCGTCTTCACCGGCCCGCCGCTCGGCCTCGAGGGCGTCAAGGACCCGTGGATCCTCGCCGTCGATGGGGTTTATCATTTGTTCCTGAGTGTGGCGAACCCCACCCCGGCCACGGACTCCGGTTCCCACGCCAGTCTGGATATCTTCAACACAGGCGAGTGCACCTCGGCGACGGCGCTGGCGACCTCGCGGGACCTGCGGCGCTGGGACTGGCAGGGGCTCGTGCTGGCGCCAGGCGTCGGGGGCTGGGATCGCTATTGCCGCCGGCTGAATTCCATCGCGGCGCTGCGCGGGGCCGATGGCCGCCGCCGTTATCTGGGGTTCTTCGACGGGAGCGCGAGCCACCTCGAGAACTACGAGGAGAAGTGCGCCCTGGCGGCCTCGGATGACCTGCGGCGCTGGACCTCCCTCTCGCCAGCGGGTCCGACCTTCCTCAGCCCGCACGCCTCGACCTCCCTGCGGTATCTGGACGCCCAGCCCGGGCCGGACGGCCGCTGGCACCTGTTCTACGAGTTCGCGCGGGCGGACGGGGCGCACGACCTCCGGTACCTCCCGTGCACCGAAGCGGAGCTGGCGGCCTTGTTCGGCTAAGGAGCGCTGCGTTTTGGGGGTTGCCTCGCGGCCACGCGAAGTTCGTTTTTTCCCACCCCCGATGCCCCGGTTGCTCCCTTCGCTTCCTGTCCTATTGCTCCGCGTGGCCGGAGGCCTGACGTCGCTGGCTGCGGCCTCCGGGGCCGAGGCGACGGCGGTGGACGCGAAGGCGGCCGTGACCGCGCGGGTAGACTCGGAATTCGCCTCCCTCGAGGCGATCTTCCACCGGTTGCACGCCAACCCGGAGCTTTCGTTCCAAGAGGTGGAAACGGCGGCCTTGGTGGCCAAGGAGCTGCGGGCCGCGGGGTTCGAGGTGACGGAAAAGGTGGGCAACACGGGCGTAGTCGGGGTGTTGCGCAATGGTCCCGGCCCGACCGTGCTGCTGCGGGCGGATATGGACGGGCTGCCGGTGAAGGAGCGCACGGGCCTGCCGTGGGAGAGCCGCGCCGTGGTGCGCGATCTGTCCGGGCGGGAACAGCCGGCAATGCACGCCTGCGGCCACGACCTGCACGTCACCGGGCTCATCGGCGCGGCCCGGGTCCTCGCGGCGGAACGGGCACGCTGGTCCGGTACGCTGGTCTGCGTGGCCCAGCCGGCCGAGGAAATCGTGGCGGGGGCGCGGGCGATGCTGCGGGACGGCCTCTACACCCGGTTCCCGCGGCCGGACTTCGCGCTGGCGCTGCACGTGTCTTCCTCGCGCAAGGCGGGTGAGATCGGCTACGTCGACGGGACCCCCTATGCGAGCGTCAGCTCGGTGGACATTCTGGTCCGCGGCGTGGGCGGGCACGGATCGCAGCCGCAGACGGCGAAGGATCCCATTCTGCTGGCGGCGCAGATCATCACGGCCCTGCAGGGGATCGTGAGCCGGGAGGTTCGGCCGGGGACGCCGGCGGTGGTGACCGTGGGCACGATCCACGGCGGGACCAAGCGGAACATCATCCCGGACGAAGTGCGACTGGAGCTGACCCTGCGGAGCTTCGACCAAAAGGTGATGGCGCAACTGGTGGCGGCGATCCGCCGGATCTGCGCGGGGACGGCCGCGGCGGCGGGCGTGCCGGAGGACCGGTTGCCGGTCGTGACCGTCGCCCCGGAGTCGGCGCCGGTGACGACCAATGATTCCGCCCTAGTGCGGCGGCTGGCGGGAGTGTTCCGGACCTGGTTCGGGCCGGAGCGGGTGGAGGCGGCGTCGCCCTCGACCGGCGCGGAGGATTTCGCCGAGTACGGGCGGACCCAGCCGCCAGTGCCGATCTTCATCTGGAGCGTCGGCGCCGCGGATCCGGCCCGGTATGCGGCGGCGGCGCGGGGCGGCCCGCCCGTGCCCGCGAACCATTCGCCCGAGGCCGTCTTCGTGGCCGATCCCACCCTGCGCACCAGTGTAGCCTCCCTCACTGCCGCGGTGCTCGACTTAGCGCCGCGCCGCTGAACCTTCCCGCTTCCTTTCCCCATGCCCTCCAGCCCCCTCAGCCG